>NZ_JBHVFE010000564.1:0-5191 GCF_042801945.1 Kitasatospora sp. NPDC057542 | reverse complement strand
CTTCGGCACAGCCGAAGCGGCGACGGCAATAGGGCGGGGCTGTATTCGGCTCACTGCTTCGCGGCCAGTACCTCAGGCGCGCACTCGGCCCAGACCACCTTGCCGACCCCGCTCGGGCGCGGGAAGTGCCCCCACTCGGTGGCGAGGGCCTCCACAAGGAGTAGCCCGCGCCCACACCCCGCGATGGGGCTGGGCTGCTGGGGCACCGGCGGACGGCCGCTCGCATCGTGCACCTCGATGCGGAGCCGCGTGTCGTTTACGTCGAACGACACCCAGATCAGCCGCCCCGGCATGCCCGAGTGGAGCACGGCATTGCCCACCAGCTCCGTGACAAGCAGCTCGCCGATCTCGGCGTAGCGGTCGCGGCCGTCGGGCACCGTGTCGAGCAGCTTGCGCAGCATCTGCCGAGCGAGCAGCGGCGAACGGCGGGAACGCGGGAACCAGCAGCTGCGGGTCGGGGCGGGGGTCACAGGGGTGTCGGCTTCAGGCATGGCGGAGCCACCTTCGGTGCGGTTGGGGATCAAGGCCGGGCGGAAAGCGGCCCGGTGACGGATTGAGGCATAGGGATGCCCGGCAGCAAGCCCGCCTTGATCACGCTCTGTGGCGCGACTAGCTACGCCAAGTAGCATGCCCCCGTCTTAAGGTCATCCGCAACGTTGCTTAAGGAAAAGATGCGAGAAGCCGAGATCGCCCCATACCGTTACGGTGAGCGCAGATTGACTGCCGATCAGAGGAGATCGCATGCAAGCGGATCGTGTAGCGAGCGCGCCATCCACCGTGCTGGGGCGGCAGTTGGGAGAGGAGTTGCGCGGCATGCGGGAGCGTGCGGGCCTGAGCACCAGCACGGTTGCCGAGGCATTGGACTGCACCAAGGGCAAGATCTCGCGAATCGAGAATGGTCGTAGCCCTGTTCGGATCCCGGATCTCACTGCGATGCTCCAGCTGTACCGCGTCGATGAACAAGCAATTCATGAACGCCTTGCCGAGCTGGCCCGTACGGCCAACAAACGGCGGCGCGGCAACGGTTGGTGGAGCGAGTACGGAAACGTGCTCGCAGACACCTATCGCGACTTCATCGCACTGGAGGCGGTCGCATCGTCCGTGCGCACATTCCAAAGCCAGATGATCCCGGCGCTGTTGCAGACCCCGGACTACGCGCGTGCGCTCACCGCAGCGGGTCGTCGCTGGAAGCAGCCGGAGGAGATCGAACAGTTCGTGACCGTTCGCCTGATGAGGCAGCAGCGGTTGACGGCTGATCCGCCACTGTCCCTCTCCGTTGTGCTGGCCGAAGGCGCTTTGCGGCAGCAGGTCGGCGGCCCGGCTGTCCTGAAGGGTCAGCTCGCGCACTTGGCGACTGCCGCATCCATGCCCAACGTGACCATCCGGGTAGTGCCGTTCAGCGTGGGCGCGCACGCCAGCATGTCCGGGCCCTACGTGATCCTGGGATTCCCGTCGGAGGCCGCGATGGATGTCGTCCTGCTGGACAACCCCTCGGGCTCCATGTGGCTTGAGGGCGCAACCGAGGTGGAGGCATACCAGGAGCTCTGGAACGATGTCTGCACCAAGGCGCTCTCATGTGCGGAATCCCTGGAACTGATCAACTCGATCAAGGAGCACGGCTCATGACCCGAACCCCCGACCTCTCCGCTGCCATATGGCGCAAGAGCTCGTTCAGCGGCCCTGACAACGAGTGCATCGAGGTCGCGGACGGGCTTCCGGGGGTGCATCCCGTCCGTGACTCCAAGGACCCGCAGGGGCCTTCCCTCCTCTTCGCCAGCGATGCCTGGACCGCGTTCATCGCCGGCGTTCGCGCGGGTGACTTCCCCGGGAAGCGCTGACTGGCAGCAGACCTGCGACCCACGTCTCAGCCGCCGCCGAGAGGGCGACCCACGTGCCGCCGTCCCGGATCGCGCGCAGCTGCCACCGGGCCGCGACCACAGCGGCCAAGGAGGCCACTCTCGCGGGATCGGCGACGGCGTAGCACGGGACCGTCATCGCCCACCGTTGCGCCTGCGTGATGGTGTGACCGGCGGCGATCAAGCGCGGAACCAGCGAGGCGGTGTCGGCCCAGGCGGCGGCCCGGGCCGGCCATGACCAGTCGATGACGCGTACCCGGGCACCGTCGAGCAGGATGTTCGACCCGGTCATGTCGGTGTGGGCCAACGTGTCACCGACGACCGCGTCCGATACCCGGCTCTCCAGCACGGTGAGCGCGTCCAGGTGTGCGGCCTGCCACGGGGTCAGTCCCTCTGCGGCGGCGATCTCGGGCCACAGCGCCGAGCCGGTCCACCGCTGCGCGAGGCTGAACGTTCGCAGCGCGGGTGCAGGGGTGAGCTTGTCGGCGAGGCCCGCCAGCGTCCGGGCGATGAGTGGCAGGTCCGACGAACCGGGAGAAAGGTCGGCGTGCCGTCCCGGTACGTACTCGAAGGCGGTGACCAGCCAGCCGCCGGCCTCCCCCTGCCACAACAGACCCGCGCCGATTCCCCGTACCACCGGAGCGGCTTGCGCCTCCTTGCGAGCCATCCACAGGTTCGGGCTGTCGAGCCGGGCCGCCTTCACGAACAGGCGGCCGGTGGCCGTGTCCAGGGCGGCGGCGAACTCGGCGATCTCGCCGGCATCCGGCACCGTCACCCCGGTGACGGTGCCGCACCTCCCGGCGATCAGGTCACGGACCGCAGTCGGCAGATCGGTCCACTGGTGGCGCATGGCCTTCCCTCGGGATCAGGCCGGGCCGAACGGCGCCCTCACCGTCCGGCCTGGCCGGTGGTCAGTTGGAGTTGTGGCAACCCTGGTGGCACTGCGAGCAGTTGCCGCTTCCGCTGCTGTCGGAGCCGTCGCCGCCGCTGCCTTCGGAGCATTCGGCGGACATGGCCCACAGCTCGGTGTCCACCCGGTAGCCGGTCGCCTTGAGCGCGGCCATGGTGGCAGCGATGCTCGCACCCTTCACGGGGCTGTCGCCATCCTCCGGGTTGTGGTGGAGGAAACCGCCCGCAACGCGGTCGCAGAACCCGGCGTACTCACGGGTGTACATCAGGAAGGCGTGCCACCCGTGGTCGACCAGGAGCGACGGCGACAGCCGCGCACCGGGCGTGGCAGCGCACGTGCCGAGGAACGCGAGGGCCTGGTCCACGATCCGTTCCGCGAGCTGCTGCTCCATGTCCTGGTCGTGGACGATCCGGTGAACCAGGCGCCCGAACAGGGCGCCGTCGATCAGGGCTCGGCCGGTGATCTGTGCCGTGCTTACGGGGCTCATGCTGTGCTCCCTTGATCGGTTCGGTCCGGCCGTGCGGCTAGTACGTGGCCGGGCGTCGCCATGCAGGTCATGACTCGCGAGTCAGGCCGGGCGACGCGTTCGACGGTCGGGAGTAACCGGGCGACCACTCAACGCGATTGCGGCTGATTGCGGATTCTCAATCGAGAGCGCCGATCGCGGAGGCGATCAGCACGCGGGCGGAAGCACCGTAGACGGCCATCTTGGTCAACTCGGCGAAGGCGCGGTGGTAGTCCGTAAGTTCGCGTGGCTGGACGACGCTGATCTCCGCAGTCAGTGTCTCCACCGCTGCTTCCTGATTGTCGAAGAGGTAGAACGCCTCCAGCGGCCAGAAGCGGCGCCGCGCGGTGAACGGGATGATGCCGAGCGAGACGGACGGAAGCGGCATCACCGCAAGCAGATGGCCGAGCTGGCCGGCCATGGTGTCCGGATCGCCGATGCGGTACCTGAGGACGGCCTCTTCGGCCAGGACGACGAAGCGGTGGTTGCCTTCGTACAACAGCCGGCCACGCTCCAACCGGGCCGTCACCGCCTCCGAGACGTCGTCCGGCGTGCCCTGGAAATCAGTGATGCTGCGCATGAGCGCGGTCGCGTACGCCTCGGTCTGAAGAAAACCCGGCACCACGTTCGAGACATACGCACGGCACACGGCGGTGCTCGCGTGCTGGGACAGAGACTCTTTCTGGACCTGGCGCATGCCGTTGCGGTGGAGCTTGCGCCACTCCAGGTACATCAACTCCACCGCACGGGACGACGCGATCAGGTCTGCCGCCTGATCGTCCGAGCTGCACGCCGCGCACCAGGAGCGGATGTCATTCTCGGACGGGGAGGATTTCCCGCTCAGGATGCGCGACGTCTTCGACGGATGCCACTGGCACCGGGCAGAGAGCTCTTTGCCATCGACCCGGGCGTCCAGCATCAACTCGCGCAAGCGCGCCGCGATGGCGACCCGAGCTACTCGGGCGCTGGACGATGGGGATACCGCCATGGAGTGCCTGCTCGGTGCCTCGGTGGTCAGACGGTGAATCGATCGTGCGGGGTCCCGCGCTCCCACACCGCTTCGAACGCGGACACGCAGAGCCTCGCCACGGCGGCGTCCTCCGTGTATGAGGTACGCGGCTCGGCCCAGTCGCCGTCACCGGTGAAGTGGTTGAAGCGAACGGCATGACCGTCGAACGCCCAGAAGTCATTGCCAGGTAGCGCCAGGTCGGAGGTGTTGTGGCGGGGGAGCCAGCGGACGTCTTCGCCGGCGGCGATGTTGACCGGGGTCATGGCATGCAAGTACCGCGTGTAAAGGGTGACCGGCTCGGAAACAATCCGGGCTCGACGGACGGCCACGCCTCGCATCGTCGCCTTGCGCACCATGGCAGTCCACTCATGCCAGTACTCCGACTCCGGGTCCAGATCCGATTTCCCCGTCTCCCGGAAGCGCTCGACTGCCTGCTCCTCGTCGGGGACGCCATAGGAGTCACGCATCTCCAGGTGGATCGCCGAGTGCTGCGCGGAGTGCATGAGTTGATCAAAGTCCGGCACGTTCAACCACATCGCACGCCTCCCTCAAGATCGGCACCATCCGTGCCGGGATTCGGATTGGGGTCTCGCCCTCAGGAACGCCGGGTGTGTGGCCAGGTGCCCACGCAGTTCCGCTGATCGTGGCCACCAGCTCTTCACCGGCGTCCCAGCTCTGGACAACGATCTCCCCTCGCGCGTGGTCCACCCACACAGTCGGTGAGCCCTCTTTGCCGGTCTCGGGGTCGATCCCGATGAAATCCAGCTCCACGGCGCCCTCCCGTATCAAGCCAGTTGCGCACTGTTGCGCCTGCACCCTTACGGAGAACGCATGGATCGTCAAGAGCGCACTGTAGGCGGATGGATGCATTCCGTTGTGAATGGCGCTGGCCTTCGAGGTCACCTCGAAGG
>NZ_JBHVFE010000563.1:0-5248 GCF_042801945.1 Kitasatospora sp. NPDC057542 | reverse complement strand
GGCGCGCCCCGGCCGCGGACCGGGTCACACGAGCACCGACGGGCTGTCGTCGGTGCCTTCGCGGCCCGCCGCAGCGGGGTGACCGGGGCTCTCGTCCCGGTCGGCGGCAAGGCTGTTGCGCAGGGTCGCCCACAGCCGGAACAGGATGTCCGTCGGGGTTCCGGCGCTGGAGGACTGCATGGCCCGGGCGAACTCGCTCTGGTGCGTGCGCGAGTTGACCGGCAGCAGGGTGCGGGCGTTGTTCGTCCGGTCCCAGGCCGCCGCCCACAGGGCGCGGCGGGCCTCCCTGACCCCGCAGACCTCCATGTAGGCGAGGAAGACGGGTTTGCGCAGCGGAGCCTCGCCCTTGAGGACCAGGGCCAGGGTGCTGGAGGGCAGGCGTCCGCCCCGGTCGCGGGCCCGGCGGTCCAGTTCCCGCAGGGAGGGCCAGTCGGCCTTGCGGCGCATCTCGTGCATCGCGCGGCGCAGGTCCGCGAAGGAGTCGACCTGTTCGGGGTCGACCCGCCGGGGTGCGCGCAGCCGTCGGCTTCCCGAGGGGCGGGGCACGTGGGCCCAGTAGTTGGCCTGGACCCACTTGCGCCGGGCCGTCTTGAGGTCGCCGCCGCATTCGCGGGTGACCGCCTCGACGACCTTCCAGCTCGGTACGGAGCGCCCGCCGGCGGCCCGTTGCAGGGTGGTGGGGTGGTAGTTGGTCCGAGCAGCGAGCTGACGGTACGTCAACCCGGCTTGTTCTCGCTGCTGTCGCAGCCAGGCGGCCAGCCGGCCCAGCGCCGGCTCGGTCGCCTCGATCGGTTTCTCTCGGCGTCCCATCGCAGACAGGCGCTCTTCCTAGGCCCGCTCCCGTCGGAGCCTTACGGCCAACAGGCAACCGCCCGTGGCCAGTTCGAGCGCAGCCCCGGCCGACATGCCCGTCGTCACCAGGGCGGCGGCCAGCGCGACCACCAGGACGACCACGACGACGACCACGGCCGTCTCACCGACCGCGAGCGGCCGGTACGGGCGCGGGCGCAGCGGTACCGGTTCCGCTGCCGCGCAGTGGGTAGGGGTGTGGGCGCGCTTGTTCCGTTTCCTCGCCATCGAGGAGGCCTCCATATCACTGTCCACTCCAACTGGCGGGCACTTGTGCGGTTGGCGTCGCACTGGATGCCCGGTGGCATCACACTTTGTCAGGCGTACGGGTGATTCCCAATCGGTTCGGTGAACATCGCGGAGATTGATGCGCCACGGTCCAGGTCCCTGGCCGCAATCTCGTGAACGCCCTATCAGGAAGTCACAGTTCAGCGAAATGAAACCGGATTTTGATGCGCCTTTGTGCAGCATGCCCTTGTGAGCCGTCCTGGCTGGATGTGACGATTTGCAGCGGCGTCACCCGGACCCGCGGGTCCGGAACCCGGGGGCGCTGTTCACTCCAACAATTCGGGAACATCGGCAGCGGGCCGTGTTGGCGCATGGGTCCGTCCGAACAGCAGAGACCGCCCGGCCCTGGTGGCCCGAGCGGTCTCTCTGCGTTCTCCCCCGCGCGCAGCGGCCGCCGGGCGCCGGACGCCGGGCTACCGGAGGTAGTGCTCGATCGCATCCGCTCCGCGTGCCGCCCCGCCGCTGCGCAGGACGGCACGGCGCATGGCCGCGAGGTTGGCGCGCACCGCCGGGTCCGAGGCGACCCTGTCGACCGCCGCCCGCAGGGTCTCGGCGCTCACCGTGTCGGCGTCCAGGCGTTCGCCGAGCCCGAGTTCCACCAGGCGCCCGGCGTTGGTGGCCTGCTCGGGGGTCTGCGGGACGGCGACGAGGCCGACCCCGTAGTGCAGCGCCTCCATCACGGAGTTCATCCCGGCGTGCGTCACGAAGGCGCGGGCCCGGCGGAGCACCGCCAGTTGCGGGAAGTGCGGCCGCAGGTCCGCCCGTCCCGGGGCGGCGGCGCCCAGTGCGGCAGCGTGCGCGTCGCCGACGGTCATCGCCAGCTGCCAGGGCCCGTCGGCGATCGCGGCGACGCAGGCGCGGTGGAACTCCGGGCGGCCGGTGAGGACGGTGCCCAGGGACACGTACAGCAGAGGTGCGTCGGGGTCGGGTGGGGACCACTGCTCGGCCTCTTCCGCCTGCTCGCGCCTGCGCAGCGAGGGGCCGATGAAGTGGAAGCGTCCGTCGAAGCTGTCGGCGGCCGGCTGGAACTCCCGTGGCACGAAGACGAGGTTGAGCCCGTCGGCCGTGGTCATGGTGTCGGCGGGCGTGAGCGGGACGCCGTGCTCGGCGGAGAAGGCCGCGCAGTCGGCGGCGAGCAGGGCCGCCGCGGGGTGGCCGGCGTCGACCCCGGCGGTCAACTGCCGGTCCAGCGAGTACGTCTCGTTCGAGGCGAGGTGGGGGAAGCACTGCACGGCGGGGATGCCGAGCCGGCGGGCGACGGTCCGGGCGGGCCAGTTCGTCGTGTCGTAGCAGATCGCGTCCACCGGCTGTGCGGCGCAGTGGCGTTGCAGCACCGGGTAGGCCGCGCTCAGGGCCGCGAAGTAGTGGCGCAGCCAGTCGCCGACGGCCTGCGGTCCGATCCTCGCCGGCGGTGTGAACGGTGCGGGCGGCGGGAGTTCCACCCAGTGCGCGCCGGCGCCGGTGACGGCTGCAGCGTGGTCCGCCCCGGTGGCGTAGTCCACCCGGTGGCCGCGCCGTACGAGTTCCTCGACCAGCGGCAGCGTCGGGTTGATGTGGCCGTGTCCGGTCAGGGTCATGAAGAGAAGGTTCTTCGGCACGGCTGCCACCCTGACAGCATCGGCGGTGCGGTTCCACTGAGTTGGCGTGCGCGGGAAGTCGTGGCACGGCTCCGGTGGCCGGTGTCGACGGCACGCTGTGATGACATCACCCTGACGCACACAACGGTCAGGCCCGGTGCGCGAACGTCAGGTCGTGACCGGTCAGCTCGCAGCTGGCCGCCCACAGCCGTGCGGCGGTCGCGGTGTCGGTCAGGTGGTTCCAGGGCGGCTCGATCCTGGGCGTACCGCGCAGCCCGAACGCGCGGGGGCTCCACATCTGGCCGCCGCGCACGCCCGGGTCGAGCACGGCCCGGACGGCGGGCCATGCGGCGGCGTCCTTGCCCTGGACGACGAGCCCGAGCGGCAGGTGGCGCAGCCGCTCGGCGGCGGTCCGGACGTGGACCGGCGGGCGCGAGGGGGTGAGGGAGTCGAGTGCGCCGCCGGGGTGGACGAGCACGCTCAGCGTCGTGCTGCGGGCGGCGCGCAGGCGGCGGTCGAGTTCGAGGGCAAAGAGCATCTGGGCCAACTTGGAGCGCGCGTAGGCGCGCTTGGGCCGGTAGTCGTGCGTGCTCTGGAGGTCGTCGAGGTCCAGGTACTCGGACTTGGCGGCGAAGCTTCCGGTGTTGACGATCCGGCTGCCGGGAGTGGCCGCGAGCAGGGGTGCCAGGTGGTGGGTCAGCGCGAAGTGCCCCAGGTGGTTGGTGGCGAACATCAGCTCGTGCCCGTCGACGGTTTCGCGGCGCGGCGGATGGTCGAGCGCCACGCCGGCGTTGTGGACGACCGCGTCGAGACGGTCCAGCCCGAGCGCGTCCACGGTGGCCGGCAGTGAGGCGAGGTCGGCCAGGTCCAGGGGTACGTGCTTCACCCTGGCCTGGGGGACGCGCGAGCCGATGGAGGCGATCGCCGCCTGTGCCTTCGCCGGGTTGCGGCTGCCGAGGACGACCGTGGCCCCGGTGGCGGCGAGTTGCTCGGCGACGAAGTATCCGATGCCCGCGTTGCCGCCGGTGACCAGGAAGCGCCGCCCCTCGGCGCGGGGTAGCCGGTGGACGTCCCACGGCGGGGCCTGGGGCAGGGAGGGCATGGCGGGCTCCTGGAATTCGGAGTGGTGATCTGGAGGTACGAGGCGGGACCGCACGTCGCAGCCGGTCACGCCCGGTTCCTACCGTCCCGGAGGCCACTCACATCCCACCGGCAGCTCTCCGTCCGCGCTGTCAGGCGACCGGCACCGGGCGGGCCCAGGGCGCAGGAAGTCGGCAGGGTCGACTTCCTGCGCGGGGCAAGGGGCGCGCGAAGGGGGCGCGCGGCGTGACGCTGTGCAAGCAAAAGATCGCGTTCCGGTACTGGCGGCCGGAATGCGGGGTTACGGTGGCGTCCGAATACACGTGTTGGGCACGTGGCACGCAGCAGGGGGCAGTGATGGCACAGCGGAAGATCAAGCGGGGGCCGACGGCGAGCTCCGCGATCATGTTCGGCGAAGAGGTCCGCTACGCGCGCGAGTTGGCGGGCTACACCCAGGAGGATCTGGGCAAGCTCCTGCACCTCGACCGGACGGTGATCTCGCGGACCGAGAGCGGACGACGGAAGCCGACGGTCGAGGAGGTCGAGGAACTCGACCAACTGCTGAACACCGGCGGGCTGCTGAGGCGGCTGTACGACCGGGTCGACTGGAGCGCTCAGATCGAGCATCCGGACTGGTTCCAGAGCCATGTCGACTCGGAGGCCGAGGCGGTCGGGGCCCACGTGTTCCAGACCGACTACATGCACGGGCTGCTTCAGTGCCGGGACTACGCCCGAGCGATGTTCGAGGCGGGCGGGACCGATGAACGCCCTGAAGTGATCGAGGAGCGGGTCGCGGCGAGGCTCGCACGGCAGGGGCGCTTCCTCACCGAGGGCGGGCCGCAGTTGGTGGTCCTCCTCGACGAAAGCGCCCTTCGATCGGTGGTCGGCGGGCCGAAGGTGATGGTGTGGCAGATGCAGCACCTGCTGGACATCGCCCGACGCGAGAACATCGTCATTCAGGTGGTGCCGTTCACGGCTCGGGCGACGATCATCAACTCCTCGATGGTCCTTCTGGAGATGCCGGACGGCCTGCACTCGGTGTACTCGGAGAGCCTTGACAGGGGCAGTCCCTGCGACGATCCGACCATCGTTTCCGGGCACCGGCGCCGCTATGATCGCCTCCGTGGCGATGCGCTCACCGCGGGCGAGTCGCTGGTGCTGTTCGCCGAGGCACTCGAAGGGTTCAGAGATGATGCGGAACGAGCTCGACGCGACCAGCTGGCGCAAGAGCAGCTACAGCGGCACGAACGGCGGCGACTGCATCGAGGTGGCCCCCGGATTCCCCGGCCTCGTCCCCGTACGTGACTCCAAGGACCCCAACGGCCCGGCCCTCGTTTTCCCGGCCACCGCATGGCGCGCCTTCATCGCGGCCGTTCGCGAGGGCGAGTTCGCTGGTTAGCGCTGCTCCCTCGACGCCCCGTGACCGCCCCGCGTGCCGGCCGACCGCATAGCGG
>NZ_JBHVFE010000562.1:0-5252 GCF_042801945.1 Kitasatospora sp. NPDC057542 | reverse complement strand
GGCCGCACCCGGGGCGGCCGGGCGTGGCGCGCCCCCTCGGGGGCTACACCGAGGCTTGAGCGGGGCTCAGTTGCGGCTTCCTAGGCTGGCGGGCATGGACACCCTGGATGCCGCCGCCGAGACGGAGCGGCTCGCTGCCGCCAAGTACCTGCTGTTCACCACGTACCGGAAGGACGGCACTCCGGTCGCCACCCCGGTCTGGGTCGCACGCGACGGTGACGCGCTGGTCTTCACCACCGTGACGAAGACGGGCAAGGTCAAGCGCCTGCGCAACCGTTCGGACGTGCTGGTCGGGCCGAGCGACATCCGCGGGAACCTGCTCGGCGCGCAGGTGCCGGCCTCCGCGGTGCTGGACCCGGTCCGGGCGCCCGCCTACCGGAAGCTGCTGCGGCGCAAGTACGGCGTGCTGTGCGCGGTGGCGCTGACCGCCAACGTGCTGCGCTTCGGCAAGGACGGCACCATCGGGGTGCGGGTCACCGTCGGCTGACCGTCCTCGCGCGACCGCTTTCGATCGGCCCCCCTTCGATCGGCCTTCGGAACGTGCGCAGTTCGGGAATCCGGCTGAACCGCAACGACCGGCGCTGTACGCTGCCGGGCATGTGCGCTGCCACCCGGATGCACCCCGACGGGCCGGTGGTCGACGCGGCCCTGGTGCGGCGGTTGATCTCCGCCCAGTTCCCCCAGTGGGAGCGCCTGCCGGTCACCCCCGTCTGCGCCCCCGGGGCGGACAACGCGATGTTCCGCCTCGGGACCGAACTCGCCGTCCGGCTGCCCCTGGTGGAGTGGGCCGCCGGGGGCCTGCGGCGCGAACAGCAGTGGCTGTCCCGGCTGGCACCGCGGCTGCCGCTGCCGGTTCCGGCGCCGCTCGCGGTCGGCCGGCCTGCTGCCGGCTACCCGTGGGAGTGGTCGGTGCTGCACTGGCTGGACGGCGCCAACCCGACGGTCGGCTCACTGGCCGCGCCCGAGGCCGTGGCCCGCGACCTGGCCGGCTTCGTCAACGCCCTGCGCACCGTCGACCCGGCCGGCGCCCCGGTCTCCCAGCGCAGCATCCCGCTCGTCTCCCGGGACGGCGCCACCCGCACGGCCATCGCCCAGCTCTCCGGATCGATCGACGCGGCGGCGGCGACCGCGCTGTGGGACAAGGCGCTTCGGCTGCCCGAGTACGCCGGCCCGCCGGTCTGGATGCACGGCGACCTCACCCCCGGAAACCTGCTGCTCGCCCGCACCGGCCGGCTCTCCGCCGTCATCGACTTCGCCCTGATGGGCGTCGGTGACCCGACCGCCGACCTGATCGCCGCCTGGAACCTGCTGCCCGCCACCGCCCGCCCGGCCTTCCGCGCCGCCCTGCACGCGGACGAGGCCATGTGGGCCCGCGGCCGCGCCTGGGCCTTCTCCATCGCGCTGGTGACGATCCCGTACTACCGCCACACCGACCAGGCGCTGACCGCCAACGCCCGCCACGTCGTCCGCGAGGTGCTCGCCGACCGCAGCGTCTAGCGATCCCCGGCCGGCTCTTCGCCGACGGCCGCGAGCAGGTGGCGCACCAGCGGGCCGGGGTCGTCCTTCCGCCAGGCGACGGCGACCAGGGTACGGGCGGCGCCGGGCGTGATGCGGCGGAAGGCGACGCCCCGCAGCCGGATGCGCCGGATGCTCGCCGGGGCCAGCGAGACGCCCAGGCCCGCGCCGACCAGCGCGCACACCGTCTGCCACTCCACCGCGTGCTGGCCGATCCTCGGGGTGAAGCCCGCCTCGGTGCAGAGGCCGGTGATCCGGTCGTACAGCGGCGGGCCGTCCTCCCGGGGCAGCAGCACGAACGGCTCGTCGGCCAACTGCCCGACCCGCACGGTCCGCTGGGCGGCCAGTGGGTGGTCGGCGGGCAGCACGGCGACGAACGGCTCGCGCAGGACGGTACGGAAGCCGAGCTCGGGCTCGCCCGCGGGAGGCTCGCGCAGCAGGCCGACGTCGATGGTCCGCTCGTGCAGCGCGGCGAGCTGCGGGGCGCTGGTCATCTCGCGCACGTCCAGCAGCACGGCGGGGTGGCGCTGCCGGAAGGTGCTCAGCAGACCGGGCAGGACGCTCAGGGCGAGCGAGGCGGAGAACCCGATCCGCAGCCGGCCGGCCTCGCCGCTGCCGACCGCGCGGGCGGCGGCCAGCGCGTCCGCGAGGCCGGTCAGCGCCCGGCAGGCGGCGGGCAGCAGTTCGCGGCCGGCCGGGGTCAGCGCGACGCCGCCCGGGTCGCGGCGGAACAGCGGGTGTCCGACCTTCTCCTCCAGCCGCCGGATCTGCTGGCTCAACGGCGGCTGGGCGATGCCCAGTCGGGCGGCGGCCCGGCCGAAGTGCAGCTCCTCGGCGAGCACGACGAAGGCGTGCAGCTGCGGCAGGGGAAGTTCGGGGCGCTCCATACCTCCAGGGATATCAGACCGCCCCGCAGGAGGTATTGGACGTATCCCCGCAGCTCACCTAGCGTCCCCGGCATGACTGAGCGACGTGCGATCCTCACCGGTTCGACCTTCGAGGAGCAGATCGGCTACGCCCGCGCCGTGGTGGACGGCGACTGGGTGCACGTGTCCGGGACGACCGGCTTCGACTACGCCACCATGACCATCTCCGAGGACGTGGTGGAGCAGGCCGAGCAGTGCCTGCGCACCATCGGGGCCGCGCTGGCCGAGGCGGGCTGCGGCTTCGCCGACGTGGTACGGGTGCGCTACCTGCTGCCCGAGCGCGCGGACTTCGAGCCCTGCTGGCCGGTCCTGCGACGCTGCTTCGGCGAGGTCCGCCCGGCGGCCACCATGCAGGTGTGCGGCCTGGCCGACCCGCGGATGAGGATCGAGATCGAGGTCACCGCCCGACGAAAAGCAGCCTGACCGAACGTCACATGCCTCGGGTTCTCCCCGCCACGACGGGCGGGGAGAACGGACTCGGCACGGAACGTGCGACACACTCATCGGCAGACCGGGTCAGAAACCTGCCCTGGTCAATACCCGCTGCTAGCCTGAGCCGCATGACCGGACTGCGGGAGCGGAAGAAGGAGCGGACCCGGCGAGCCATCTCGGAGGCGGCCATCGCGCTCTTCCTGGAGCACGGCTTCGACCGGGTGTCGGTGGCGGACGTCGCGGCGGCCGCCGAGGTCTCCAAGCCGACGCTGTTCTCCTACTTCCCCACCAAGGAGGACCTGGTCGTCCACCGCTTCGCCGACCACCAGGAGCAGGCCGCCGAGGTGGTCCGCACCCGGCTGCCCGGCGAGCCGGTGCTCGACGCGCTGCTGCGGGACTTCCTGGCGGGCCTCGCCCGGCGCGACCCGGTCACCGGCCTCAACGACCACCCGGCGGTACTCGCCTTCACCGCCCTGGTCCACGGCACACCCAGCCTGGCCGCCCGGGTCGGCGAGTACGTGGCCCGCGCCGAGCAGTCGCTGGCCGAGGCGCTGCGCGAGGCCCCCGGACTCCCCGGGTCGCAGGACCTCACCGCCGCCCTGCTCGCCGCCCAGGTCACCGCCACCCAGCGGGTCCTCGCCCTGCACAACTGGCGCCGCATCCAGGACGGCCGCACCGCCGACGACCTGCACACCGAGGCCGTCGGGGAGGCCACCCGCGCCTTCGACCTGCTCGCCCACGGCTACGGCCCGCCCGCCGGCGGACGGCCCGCCGCTGACTAGAGTGCGCGCATGACAACGCGCCATCACCCCTTCGATGCCCTGCACAACTTCCGCGACCTGGGCGGCTATCCGGCCGCCGGCGGACGGTCCGTCCGGTGGGGGCTGGTCTACCGCTCCGACTCGCTCGGCAAGCTCGGCTCCCCCGAGGACCTCGACCGGCTCCGGGCCCTCGGCGTACGGACCGTGATCGACCTGCGCTACCCCTGGGAGATCGCCGCCAAGGGCCGGGTGCCCGACTTCGAGGGCCTGGAGTACCACAACCTCTCGATCGAGCACCGCCCGTACGACCAGGCCGAGATCGACCCGGAGCTCGATCCCTGGCGCTACCTCGCCGACCGCTTCGCCGAGGTCGCCGAGGACGGGGTGAAGGAGATCCGCCAGGCCCTGGACGTGATCACGGCCGCCGAGGCCCCGGTGGTCTTCCACTGCGCCTCCGGCAAGGACCGCACCGGGCTGATCGGCGCCCTGCTGCTCACCCTGCTCGGCGTCGGCGAGGACGACATCGCCGCCGACTTCGCCCTCACCGAACTCGCCACCCCGCACTTCGTCGCCGAGTGGCACGCCGCCCACCCCGGCCGCACCCTGCGCTGGCCCGGCTACGGGCGCGCCCCGGAGGCCGTCATCCGGCTCACCCTCGCCGACCTCGCCGACCGCTACGGCTCGGTCGAGGCCTACCTCACCGGCACCCTCGGCATCGACCGCGACCGGATCGACGCCCTGCGCGCCCGCCTGCTGACCGACTGAGCGCACGCGCCCCGCTGCGCGGGACGCCGCCCCGGGCCCCGTCCCGCGCAGCAACGGCCCACTGCCGACGGACCGTTGTCCGTCGCCCGGCGTACGGTGCCGGCATGACCACGCATGCCGACGGACCGAACCTCTTCTCCGGCCCGCTGGGCGCCGGACTGGCGGCCGGCCAGGGTGCTCGTCGCCGTCCAGCTGCGCGCCCCGGGAGCGCGATAACCCCGTGGCGGGCGGGGGCCGTCGCGGGCGACGATGCCGGGTATGACTGAACCCGAACGCTGGACCCAGGCGACCGTCCACCCCGACATGTGGGCCGACCCGGACGACGACCCCCGCAACAACGACGGCCCCGGCTCGGACGGCGAACTCGGCACGTTCCAGGACTGCCTGACGAACTACCGGCTGACCCTGCGGATGAAGTGCGACGGCCTGGACCCGGAGCAGCTGGCCCGCCGCTCGGTGCCACCGTCGACGATGTCCCTGCTCGGGCTGGTCCGGCACCTGGCCGAGGTCGAACGGGACTGGCGGAACTGGATCACCGACGGCGATCCGCTGCCCAAGCTGTACGGCAAGCGGGACGGGGACTTCGAGGGCGCCGTGGCCGACCAGGCCGTGGCAGACGCCGCGTTCCGCGACCTGGAGCGCGAACAGGCCGCACTGGACGCCGAGTTGGCCGCCTTCCCGGACCTGGGCGAGCGGGTCGGGAAGGACCGGTTCGCGATCCGGGAGCTGCTGGTGCACCGGATCGAGGAGTACGCCCGCCACTGCGGCCACGCCGACCTGCTGCGCGAGTGCGTCGACGGCCGGGTGGGCCAGTAGGGCCTAGCGTCGGCGGCCGCCCCGCGCGGGCCGGCCG
>NZ_JBHVFE010000561.1:0-5258 GCF_042801945.1 Kitasatospora sp. NPDC057542 | reverse complement strand
TTCCCGCTGGGGGAACGGCCGTTCTCGTGCGCCCTTACGCGTCGACCTTCGGCTGCGCGGTCGGCGCGTCGACCACACCGTCCGCCACGGCCGCCGGCCCGGCCTTCGGGTCGGACAGCCCTCGCAGCAGCCACCAGGCCATCACGGCCGCACCGACCAGCAGGACGGCGGCCAGCAGTCCGGCGTTGTTCATGCCGTCGACGAAGGCCTCCCGGGCGCTCGCCAGCAAGGGGCGGCCGAGCTCCGGCGGCAGGCCCTGCGCCGTCTCGACGGCCGCGCCCAGGGATTCGCCGGCCCGGGCGGCGGCCGCCGGGTCGGTCCCGGCCGGGACGGAGAGCCCGCTCGCGTAGATCGAGCCGACCACCGATCCCACCAGCGCGATGCCGAGCGCGGTGCCCAGCTCGTACGCCGTCTCCGAGACCGCCGAGGCGGCGCCGGCCTTGTCGGCGGGCGCGGCGCTCAGCACCAGGTCCGCGCCGAGCGTGTAGACCACGCCCTCGGCCGTCCCGACCAGCAGGAAGGAGGCGGCCAGCAGCAGGTAGGCGGTGTCCTGCGCCAGCCAGCCGAGCACGCCCACGCCCAGACCCATCGCCAGCAGACAGGCCGTCAGCGCCTTGCGGGCGCCGAAGCGCCGGGCGATCAGGGCGGTCAGCAGGCCGCCGACCACCGAGCCCGCGAAGGCCGGCAGCTCCGCCAGACCCGCCTGGAGCGGCTGGTAGCCGCGGACCAGCTGGAGGTACTGCGAGACCACGAAGATCACGCCGGAGAGCCCGACCAGGGAGATCAGCGAGGCCGAGACGGCCGCCGTGAACCGCCGGTCGCGGAACAGCCGGACGTCGAGCAGCGGGGTCTCCAGCCGCAGCTGACGGCGGACGAAGACGAACAGCGCCGCGGCGCCCAGCACGAAGGCGGTCGGCACGTCCCAGCGGTCCAGGCCGTGCGCGGCGGCCTCCTTGACCGCGTACACCACGCCGATCACGCCGGCCATCGACAGCAGCACGCTCAGCACGTCCCAGTGGCCCGGCTTCGGGTCCTTGGACTCCGGCAGCAGCCAGGCGCCGGACACCAGCAGCAGGATCAGCACCGGGATGTTCAGCAGGAACACCGAACCCCACCAGAAGTGCTCCAGCAGTACCCCGCCGACCACCGGTCCGAGGGCGGCGCCGGCGGTGGCGGCCGCGCCCCAGATGCCGATCGCGGTGGCCCGCTCCCGGTCGTCCGGGAAGAGACTGCGGATCAGCGACAGCGTGGAGGGCATGATCGTCGCCCCGGCCACGCCGAGCAGTGCGCGGGCCAGGATCAGCCAGCCGGGGCTCGGAGCGTAGGCGGCCAGCAGGGAGGCGGCGCCGAAGGCGGCGGACCCGGCCAGCAGCAGCTTCTTGCGGCCGATCCGGTCGCTCAGGGCGCCCATGCTGACCAGCAGGCCGGCCAGCACGAAGGAGTAGGAGTCGCCGATCCAGAGCAGCTGGGTGCCGCTGGGGCGCAGCGTCTCGCTGATCGACGGGATGGCGAGGGAGAGGACGGTCGCGTCCAGGGCGACCACGGTCACGGCCAGGACGAGGACGGCGAGGCCGGTCCAGCGCTGGCGGGCGGTCAGGATGTTCATGGTTTATCGGTGTCCGGCCTGTGGTCGGAGGTGCTGTGGGCAGGGGGAGCGGGCGTGTGGGTGTCCGCTCTGCGCAGCGCGCCGCCGAGGAACAGCTCGGCGAGGGAGAAGGCGGCGTCGCGCGGGGCGAGCCGACCGTCCTGGATGGACCAGCCGACGCCGGCCACCAGGTCGAAGAAGGCCTCGCTCAGCCAGGCGGCGCTCAGCTCGATGCGGAACACGCCCTGCTGCTGGCCGCGCAGGAAGAGCGCGTGCAGCCGGGCGATCTGGACCTCCCAGAGGTCGTTGATGTCGTCGTGCTCGTAGAGCTGGTTCTCGCCGGCCAGGAAGGCGCAGAGCATGGCGTCCGGGACGGAGGCGTCCACCAGGCGACGCAGCGCGGCCTCGGCGTCGCCCCGTTCGACCTCGGCGGTGTCCAATGCTGCGGCGAACCGGCGCAGCCCGAGCAGGCCGACCTCGCGGATCAGGGCATCGCGCCCCGGGAAGAGCCGGTGCAGCGTGGCGCGGCTGATGCCGGCGGCGCGCGCGATCTCGTCCAGGTGGGCGGTCGGGCGGCGGGAGAGCACGCCGACGGCGGCTTCCAGGACGGTGTCGCGATCGGTGGCCATGGATCGAGCTTAGTCCATGTGAGACATCAATGTCTCATTCTTATGTTTGAGCTCTCAAATGATGCGCAGTCTCTCAGGGGCCGGGCAGCAAAAAACCGGGGACGGTGGGTGTACCGTCCCCGGTCCTCGGGGCGCCGCGCTCCCGGCCGCTGCGGGGCAGCGGCGGCGGCTCAGCTCTGGTTGTAGAAACCGGTGTCGTCCATCGGGCGGTCGATCACCATGACCTCGACGTCGGCCGGGGTGAGCAGGAAGACCCTCCGGGCGATCCGCTCGATGCCGCCCCGGGTGCCGAAGATCAGCCCGGAGGCGAAGTCGACCATGCGCTTGGCCTCGGCCTCCTCCATCTCGGTGAGGTCCATGACCACCGGGATGCTCGCCCGGATGTGCTCACCGACCGTCCGGGCCGCCTCGAAGCCCGTCGGCCGCAGGGAGACGATCTTCGTGGGCGCGGGGGCGGCCGGAGCCGTCTCCTGCTCGACCCACTCGTCGTCGTACACCGCGGCCGGGTAGTTCCCCGAGGGCATCAGCCACCCGTTGTGGTGCTCGTCGCGAAGTGCTCCCATGCCGCGCCTCCCTGCCTCGTCCCGTCCTGGTCCCCCGGGGGCGCGTGCCGTTCTTGACACGTCATCCACTCGTCGGAACTGTCCGAGTATCGCACTGTTCACCGGTCCCGTGCCCGCTCGCAACCCCCGTACGAGTCGTGCCGCGCCGGAAACCCGGGCGAACCCGGGCACTCCCACTGACGCGGCGCAGCGCCGTACGGTTGCGCGCGTTGACCTTATCGGTCGCGGTCACACCGTAATTGACCTTCTGTCAACAATGCGGAAACGATTTCACCCGCCGCGTCACTCGCCGGTCGAGCCGTCGACCGATTCGCGCAGAAGATCCGCGTGGCCGTTGTGTCGCGCGTACTCCTCGATCATGTGGGTGAGGATCCAGCGCAGCGTCACCGGCTCGCCGCGGCGCAGCTTCTTGCCGACGGTGTCCAGCGGCAGGCCGGCGGCGGCGCGACGGGCGGCCTCGACCTCGGCGTGCCAGGTGGCGAAGTCGGCCGCGACGTCGGCGGTGTCGATGTCGTCGAAGTCGCCGTCCTCGTTCTCCTTGGTCCAGAAGTGCCCGACGGTGATCTCCTGGCCGAGCAGGACGGACTGGAACCAGTACTGCTCCACCTCGGCCATGTGCCGGACCAGGCCCAGCAGTGAGAGGTTTGACGGCGGGACGGACCGCAGTCGCAGCTGGTCGTCGGTCAGGCCCTCGCACTTGAGCGCGAGCGTACCGCGGTGGTAGTCGAGGAAGGCGGTCAGGGTGACGGCCTCGTCGGCCGTCATCGGCGGGTCCACCCGCGGGTTCGGTTCGGTCATGCGCGCCATCCTGGCGTCCGGCGGCGAACCGGCGCGAACGATTTTGCTCCGGGGTCCGTGGAGCGGTTCAGCCGGCCGTCGCCCGGCGGCGGGTCCGGGCCGTCCGCCAGAGGCCCACCACGCTGCCCAGCACCAGCAGCGCGATCACCCCCGCCGACAGCAGGAAGGCCGCCGAGCCCGGTCGGCCGGCGCTGGCCGCCGCCGTGACGTACACCGCGGTGGTCGGCACCACGCCGATCGCGGTGGCCAGGACGAAGGGCAGGAAGCGGACCCCGGAGAAGGCCGCGCCGTAGTTGGCCGCCTGGAACGGCATGCCGGGCAGCAGCCGCAGCACCAGCACACTGCGGAAGCCCTGCTCGGTGAACCGCCGGTCCAGCGCCCCGAGCACCTTCCCGCGCAGGTGCGGGCGCAGCGCCTCGCGGCCGAGGCCCCGGCCGAGCACGAAGGCCAGGGCCGCGCCCAGCGTGGTGCCGAGCACCGCCAGCAGCACGCCCTGCTGGATGCCGAGCAGCAGCCCGGCCGCCGCGTTCAGCGCCGGCCGGGGCACGAAGGCGAGCGTCCCCACCGCGTAGACCAGGGCGAACAGCGGGCCGAACCAGTACCCGGGCATCCGGTCCGCCAGCCCGCCGGACAGCAGCTCCGTCGGGCTCCACAGCAGCAGCGACCCGGCCGCTGCCGCGAGCACCGCCACCAGCAGCGCGAACCGCCACCACGGAGAGCGTGGCGCGACGGCAGACGTCTGCGGCACGGCGGGCGGCACGGGAGCGGCATCGGGCTCGAACACCGCCCGAGCCTAACCGGTGCCCAGGCCCCGCCCATTCCCCGGGCCTGGTCGGGGAGCGGGCGGGGGAGCCGGGGTCGACGGGCATCGGGTCGGCCTCCGGGAGCGGGGTTCACCTCGGTCGGGCGAGGAATCCCAGCAGGCGTTGCCACGAGTCCCGGGCCGCGTCGGCGTGGTCGACCGCGGCGAGCTCGAAGAAGTTGTGCGGTGCGCCCGGATAGCCGACGAACTCGTGGGGGCAGTCGGCCGCGGTGAGTGCCGCGTCGAAGGCCGCGACGGTGTCGGCCGGGATGTGCTCGTCGGCGCCGCCCCAGAAGGCGAGGATCGGGGCGGTCAGCTCCCCGGCCAGCTGGGTGGGCCCCGGGGCGCCGTTGATGGCGTCGGGGTAGCCGTAGTAGCCGACCGCGCCGGCCAGGCCGAAGCGCGGTGCGGCGGTGCGGAAGGCCTGCCGGCCGCCGAAGCAGAAGCCGAGCGCGACCACCTCGTCGGGCCCGTCGGTACGCAGCCGTTCCAGTGCGGCGGTGATGTCGGCGTCCAGGCCCTCGGGGGTCAGCGCGAGGAGGTGGGGAAGCAGGTTCGGCAGTTCGCCGAATTCCGCCGGGCGCTTTTCCGGGGAGGCTCCGGCGGTGCGGCCGTAATAGTCGAGGACGAGGGCCGGGTGGCCCTGTTCGGCGAGCCGGGCGGCGGTCTGCCGGTAGAACGGGGACAGGCCCTTGTTGTCCGGCAGGAGGAGCACGCCCGGTCCGGTGGCGACCTCCGGGCGAGCCAGGAAGGCGCCGAACCGAGTGCCGTCGGCCGAGGTCAGGGTGAGGGGGGAGGCCTCGGCCAGCGGCCACAGGGCGGGGCTGAAGGCGGGTGGGGCGGCGTCCGGGTCGTAGCACACGGGGAATCCCTCTCGCGGC
>NZ_JBHVFE010000560.1:0-5266 GCF_042801945.1 Kitasatospora sp. NPDC057542 | reverse complement strand
GCCCCGGTGTGCTGGGCACACCGGGGCCGGACCGGAGAGCGGGCGACGAGAATCGAACTCGCGTGACTAGTTTGGAAGACTAGGGCTCTACCATTGAGCTACGCCCGCACGACCCCCCAGCCGTGACCGGCCGGAAGTTCGGGGAACAGCGTACCTGGTCCGGCCGCCCGAGTGCACACCGCATTGCGCACACCCCCCGCGCGCCCGCGCGGTATGTGTCGTTGTCGCGCCCGCGCGGATCAAGTCGGCGAGCCGTGCAGGCCCGGCGTGTACGCTTCCTCTCGGCACCACGGGGTGTGGCGCAGTTTGGTAGCGCGTCCGCTTTGGGAGCGGAAGGCCGTCGGTTCGAATCCGGTCACCCCGACAGTGCGGCAGGGTCTCGCCCACCGGGGCGGGGCCCTGTTCTGTGTCGAAGCTTCCTGACGGCGATACGGTGGCGTCTGGCGTCCGCCTTTCGTGGTACCGGTAGGATGGGGCGCTGGCGGTAGTCCCTGTGGCGTCCACCCAGGTCAACCGCACGAGGGCGAGGAGTCAAGCTCACCGTCCACCCCACGGGAGATGCAGCTCCAACCGCCCATCGCCCGTCTCGTCCGACCCCTTTTCCGGCTCCGGCCGGGTGACGGGGACGGGCGGAGACAACCTGACCGCAAGCCCATAGGAGACCTAACCGTGAAGAGCGCCGTCGAGACTCTGAACCCGACCCGGGTTCGACTCACCGTCGAGGTGCCCTTCGAGGAGCTCAAGCCCAGCCTCGACGCGGCGTACAAGAAGATCAACCAGCAGGTCTCGGTCCCGGGCTTCCGCAAGGGCAAGATCCCGAACCGGGTCATCGACCAGCGCTTCGGCCGTGGCGCCGTGCTGGAGGAGGCCGTCAACGACGCCCTGCCGCGCTTCTACACGCAGGCCGTCGACGAGGGCAAGATCGAGGTCCTCGGCCAGCCCGACATCACCAACATCGAGGGTGTCGAGACGATCGCCGATGGCGGCGACCTGAAGTTCACCGCCGAGGTGGACGTCCGTCCCGAGATCACCCTGCCGGAGTTCTCCTCCATCGAGGTGACCGTCGACCCGATCGCCGTTTCCGACGAGGACATCGAGAAGTCGCTGGAGCAGCTGCGCGAGCGCTTCTCGTCGGTCAAGGACGTCGAGCGCGCCGCCGCTGCCGGCGACATCGTGGTCGTGGACCTGGTCGCCAAGGTCGACGGCGAGGTGCCGGAGGACGGCACCGCCAGCGGCGTCAGCTACGAGATCGGCTCGGGCCGCCTGATCGACGGCATCGACGAGGCCGTCGTCGGCCTGTCCGCCGGCGAGGACAAGACCTTCGAGACCGAGCTCAAGGGTGGCACCCAGGCGGGCAAGACCTCCGAGGTCACCGTCACCGTCACCGCCGTCCAGGAGAAGGAGCTGCCCGAGCTGGACGACGAGTTCGCCCAGCTGGCCAGCGAGTTCGACACCCTGGAGGACCTGCGCGCCGACTCCCGCAAGCGCCTGGAGCGCATGAAGGAGTACGACCAGGCCACCCAGGCCCAGGAGAAGGTCCTGGACGCGCTGCTCGCCCTGGTCGAGATCGAGTACCCCGAGAAGCTCCTCAAGGACGAGGTCGAGACCCGCAAGCACAACGTGGAGCACCACCAGCTCCAGCCGATGGGCCTCACCATCGACGCGTACCTGGAGACCCAGGGCAAGACCCGCGAGGAGTGGGACGCGGAGATCGAGGAGCAGGCGAAGAAGGGCATCAAGACCCAGTTCGTCCTGGACCAGATCGTCGCCAACGAGGAGCTGGGTGTTAACCAGGAGGAGCTGACCGAGCACCTCATCCGCCGCGCCGCCGGCTCCGGCCTCACCCCGGACCAGTTCGCCCAGCAGGTCGTCCAGGGCGGCCAGGTTCCGCTGCTGGTCGGCGAGGTCGCCCGCGGCAAGGCGCTGGCCACCGTGGTCGAGGCCGCCAAGGTCGTCGACACCGAGGGCAACGAGGTCAACTTCGACGACGAGGACGAGACGGCCGAGACCGTCGAGGCCGCCGCCGAGGAGAAGACCGAGGCCTGAGCGCCCCGGTAGCCCCCTTCAGGCTGCATCGGGCCCGGACGCCGTACGGTGTCCGGGCCCGCTGTCGTCCCGTCGGCGGCCGCCGCGACCCTGCGCTCACAGCGAACAGTTCTGCGTGAGGGATTCTGCGGCCCGGCCTGCGCGTTAGGGTCCTTGGACAGCAACAATCACGACGTGATACCCGGACGCTGTGCGACACCGCGACGGCCGTGGAGCGACCGTCCAAATCGACTGAGCAGGTGGCTAAGTGACGTTCCCGCAGATGCAGATGCCTGGCCCGATGGCGCCGCACGCCGCCGCTGGTGACGTGCTCGGCGGCCTTGGCGACCAGGTCTACAACCGGCTGCTCAACGAGCGGATCATCTTCCTCGGCCAGGCGGTCGACGACGACATCGCCAACAAGATCACCGCGCAGCTGCTGCTGCTGGCCGCGGACCCGGACAAGGACATCTTCCTCTACATCAATTCCCCGGGCGGCTCGATCTCGGCCGGCATGGCGATCTACGACACCATGCAGTACATCAAGAACGACGTCGTCACCATCGCGATGGGCATGGCGGCCTCGATGGGCCAGTTCCTGCTCACCGCGGGCGCCCCGGGCAAGCGCTTCTCGCTGCCGAACTCCACGATCCTGATGCACCAGCCCTCCGCGGGCCTCGGCGGTTCCGCCACCGACATCCGGATCCAGGCCGAGCAGCTGCTCCGCACCAAGAAGCGGATGTCCGAGCTGATCGCCCACCACAGCGGCCAGTCCTTCGAGCAGATCACCGCCGACTCCGACCGCGACCGCTGGTTCACCCCGGAGGAGGCCCTGGAGTACGGCCTCGTCGACGCGATCATGCACAGCGCCGCGGACGTCCCCGGCGGCGGCGGCACGGGCGCTGCCTGAGCCTCGGCCCGGCCCGCGAGACCACAGCCCAACGCCCCGGAGGACAAGGACCCCCATGAACATCCCCAGCCTGTCGGCCGCCAAGGCCCGCGTCGAGGACATGCGCGCCGAGGGCCGCTACATCGTCCCGCGCTTCGTCGAGCGCACCACGCAGGGCATCCGCGAGTACGACCCGTACGCCAAGCTGTTCGAGGAGCGCATCATCTTCCTCGGCTCGCAGGTCGACGACGTCTCGGCGAACGACATCATGGCGCAGCTGCTGTGCCTGGAGTCGATGGACCCGGACCGCGAGATCCAGATGTACATCAACTCGCCCGGCGGCTCGTTCACGGCCCTGACGGCCATCTACGACACGATGCAGTACGTGAAGCCGGACATCACCACGGTCTGCATGGGCCAGGCGGCCTCCGCCGCGGCCGTGCTGCTCGCCGCCGGCACCCCCGGCAAGCGGATGGCGCTGCCGAACGCCCGCATCCTGATCCACCAGCCGTACACCGAGACCGGCCGCGGCCAGGTGTCCGACCTGGAGATCCAGGCCAAGGAGATCTTCCGGATGCGCGAGCAGCTGGAGGAGATGCTCTCCAAGCACTCCAACAAGACGGCGGAGCAGGTGCGCGACGACATCGAGCGCGACAAGATCCTCACCGCCGAGGAGGCCGTCGAGTACGGCCTGGTCGACCAGATCATCACCACCCGCAAGACCTCGCTGACCTCCTGAGGTCGGCTCCCTCCCGGCCCCGCGACGGGTCGGAGGGGCCCATCGGGGCGGGGTGTGCACGCGGGTGCGCACCCCGCCCCGGCCCATCGGCGGGCCCGTGCGACGGCATCTGTTCGGTATCAATTCGCCCAGGGCGTAGGGCAGACCTGGCGAAGAGGCCGGAATCGCGGGCCCGGCAGAGTACCGTCGGATAGCGAGACCGAGCGCCGTCGGCGTTGACGGTCCACAGCACCAGGCCCCGGAACCCCTGCGGGGCCCCTGGCGAAGGGGAAGCACCTCGTGGCACGCATCGGAGACGGTGGCGACCTGCTCAAGTGCTCGTTCTGCGGCAAGTCGCAGAAGCAGGTGAAGAAGCTGATCGCCGGCCCAGGCGTGTACATCTGCGACGAGTGCATCGACCTGTGCAACGAGATCATCGAGGAGGAACTCGCCGAGACCTCCGAGGTGCGCTTCGAGGAACTCCCGAAGCCGCGCGAGATCTACGAGTTCCTGGACCAGTACGTGGTCGGTCAGGACCTCGCCAAGAAGGCGCTGTCGGTGGCCGTCTACAACCACTACAAGCGTGTCCAGGCCGGCGAGGCGGGCCGCAGCGGCGGCAACGGCCGCGAGGACGCCATCGAGCTGGCCAAGTCCAACATCCTGCTGCTGGGCCCCACCGGCTCCGGCAAGACGCTGCTGGCGCAGACCCTGGCCCGGATGCTCAACGTGCCGTTCGCGATCGCGGACGCCACCGCGCTGACCGAGGCCGGCTACGTCGGCGAGGACGTCGAGAACATCCTGCTCAAGCTGATCCAGGCGGCCGACTACGACGTCAAGAAGGCCGAGACCGGGATCATCTACATCGACGAGATCGACAAGGTCGCGCGCAAGAGCGAGAACCCGTCGATCACCCGGGACGTCTCCGGCGAGGGCGTGCAGCAGGCCCTGCTGAAGATCCTGGAGGGCACCACCGCCTCGGTGCCGCCGCAGGGCGGGCGCAAGCACCCGCACCAGGAGTTCATCCAGATCGACACCACCAACGTGCTGTTCATCGTCGGCGGTGCGTTCGCCGGCCTGGAGCGGATCATCGAGGGCCGCGCGGGTGCCAAGGGCATCGGCTTCGGTGCCAACATCCGCTCCAAGCGGGAGTCGGACGCCAGCGACCACTTCCGCCAGGTGATGCCCGAGGACCTGGTGAAGTTCGGCATGATCCCCGAGTTCATCGGCCGTCTGCCGGTGATCACCAGCGTGCACAACCTGGACCGCGAGGCGCTGCTCCAGATCCTCACCGAGCCGCGCAACGCGCTGGTCAAGCAGTACCGCAAGCTGTTCGAACTGGACGGCGTGGAGCTGGAGTTCTCCCGGGACGCGCTGGAGGCGATCGCCGACCAGGCGATCCTGCGCGGCACCGGCGCGCGCGGGCTGAGGGCCATCATGGAGGAGGTGCTGATGTCCGTGATGTACGAGGTCCCCTCGCGCCAGGACGTCGCCCGCGTGGTGGTCACCGGCGACGTGGTCTCCAAGCACGCCATCCCCACCCTGGTGCCGCGCGACATGATCAAGCGCGAGCGCCGGGAGAAGAGCGCCTGACCCGAGGCCTTCGCACGAGGAGGGGCCCCGCACCGGATCCGGTG
>NZ_JBHVFE010000559.1:0-5290 GCF_042801945.1 Kitasatospora sp. NPDC057542 | reverse complement strand
GGGCTGAGCGGGCCGGCCCGGCACCCACAGCGGCGCCCGGCCGCCGCGCGGCATGGAACGCGCCGCGTCCCGCTCCAGCCGGCCGGCCACCCGCTCGGGATCGCCCTCGCACAGCTCGACCAGCGCGGCCGCGGCGATCCGGGTGCAGCACAGCACCAGTGCCAGGGTGTCCTGGCGGCGGTGCCGCTCCCGTACGTACGCCTCGCCGCGCTCCTCGACGCGGCGGACGTGGCACGGTCCGTCCTCGGCGGTCAGGGCTTGGACCCCGTGCCACACCAGGGTCAGCGCACAGGGCTCGGCGGGGTGCGCGACACCGTCCCGCTGCGCCTGCTCGCGGGCCTCGGCCGAGCGTCGCCCCAGCCACTCCAGTGCCGCCGGTCCGTCGTCCCGGCAGGAGCGCAGCACCAGCTCCGCGGCCCGGGCCACCACGGCCCGCAGCACCGCCGGCGCGGGCACCCGCAGTCCGGACGCGGGCCCGTCGCCGAACGCCAGCCAGGCATCGGCGAACGAGGCCGCCCGCAGCCCGCCCGCCCAGGCCGGCGCCCCGCCTTCCGCGCTCCGCCAGTCCTGCGTGCCCAGCCGCACCAGCCCCACGGCCGCCAGGCACGCCGCGTCGCCGTCCAGCTCCCGCAGCCATCCACTCCGCACCAGCACACACCCCCGTCAGCGGTTCATCCCCGTGAGGCCTCATCCCACCACACCGGGACGGGAACGAACTAGACAGGGTCACGTCACAATCTGGAAGAGAGCCTTCCGAGCCCCCACGCGGCCGGCGGGCGCCCGGCTCAGGTCACCAGACCGCGCCGGAACGCCTCGCCGACGGCGCCCGCCCGGTCGCGCACCCCGAGCTTGTCGTAGATCCGCAGCAGGTGGGTCTTGACGCTGGCCTCGGTGATGAAGAGCCTGCCGGCGACCTCCTTGTTGGAGGAGCCGTGGGCGACCAGCCGCATCACCTCCAGCTCGCGTGGACTCAGCACGCCGGGGCCGGGCCGTCGCACCCGGTCCATCAGCCGCTTGGTGATGGCGGGGGAGAGCATCGCCTCGCCCCGCGCCGCCACCCGGGCCGCGCGCAGCAGCTCCTCGGTGGGCGCGTCCTTCAGCAGGTAGCCGGTGGCGCCCGCCTCGATCGCGGGCAGCACGTCGTTGTCGGTGTCGAAGGTGGTCAGCACCAGCACCCGGACCTCGGGCGCCGTCTCGCCGAGCCGGTGGATCGCGGTGACACCGTCCATCACCGGCATGCGCAGGTCCATCAGCACCAGGTCGGGCTTCAGCTCGGCGGTCAGGTCGAGCGCCTCGGCGCCGTTGCCGGCCTCGCCGACCACCTCGAACTCGGGGCTGTTGGCGAACGCGCCGCGCAGGCCGTCCCGGACGATCGGGTGGTCGTCCACGATCAGCAGCCGTACGGGGGAGGGCCGTTCGCTCATGCGGCGCCGCCCCGGCGGATCGCGGGCACGCTCGCGTTGACCGCGGTGCCCGAGCCCGGCGCGCTCTCCACGATCAGCGTCCCGAGCACCCGGTCGAGCCGCCGGCGCAGGCCGTCCAGCCCGTAGCCGCTGTCGCCGTCGGCGGGCGGCGGCGCGTCGAGGCCGGTCACGGTGAAGCCGACCCCGTCGTCGTGAACGTCCAGCATGACCGTGTCCTCCAGGTAGGAAATGGTCAGCCTGACCCTACTGGCACCGGCGTGCTTCGCGATGTTCGCGAGCGTCTCCTGGGCGACGCGGAACAGGGCGATCTCGATCTCCGTCAGCAGCGGGACCGGATCGCCGGTGGCCTCCACCGTGGCCGGGACGCCCTCGCGGGCCGACCAGCGCCGGGCGAGGTCCTGGATCGCGTTCGGCAGGTGTGCCTCCTCCAGTTCCGCCGGCCGCAGCGCGGCCACCGAACGCCGGGCCGCGGTGAGGCTCTCCCGGGCCAGCAGCCGGGCCTGTTCGAGGTGCCACTCGCGCTGCTCGGGCCGCGGCAGGGCCTGGTCGGCGGCCTGGAGCTGGGTGACGATGCCGGCCAGCCCCTGGGCGATGGTGTCGTGGATCTCCCGGGCCATCCGCTGCCGTTCGTCCTGGATGCCCGCCTCCCGGGCCTGGATCAGCAGTTGGGCGTGCAGGCCGTTGTTCTCGGCGATCACCGCCTTCAACTCGGCGACCAGGCGCCGTCGTTCCTCGCTCCGCTCGTTGAAGCGGTGCGACAGGTTGCCGAACAGACCGATCAGGCAGGTCTGGAGGCAGACCGAGGCCGCCGCGACGGCGATCCGCTTCGAGGTGTCCGGAATCCCGCCGGGGATCAGGTTGATGAACAGCGAGGTGGCGCCGACGCTGACGAAGGCCCACTGCGGCGGGAGCAGGTCGTAGGCCTGGACGAACCCGATCACGGCGAACACGAAGAAGATCGGGTGCTGCGTCATCAGCAGCGCGGCCAGTACCTGTTGGCCCGCCACGTACGTCAGCATCGGGCCGATGCGGCCCGTCCACGCGGGGGACCGCAGGGTGTACATCGCCAGCGTCCACGCGGCGGTCACCGCGACCAGAGGGAAGACGGTGACGCGCGCGGTGGCCGCGCCCTCCTCGGGCTGCACGACGCACAGCACGGTGGCCACGCCCAGCAGCGCGACGGGGAGGGGGACGAGGAAGCGGCGGAGGTCGGTCGGTTCGTCGCTCTTCATGATGCTGCTCCTCGGCCCCCCGCTGCCGGCCTCCACCGCTCCCCGGCCGCCGGCCGTGCCGGGACCGTACCTGATCACGGACCCCCAGCGTAGGGCCCCTACTCCCAGCGGAAGAGCCGCGTCGCCGCGACACCGAAGACCACCGTGTAGGCGACGAGGACCACCAGTGCCGTCGCGCTGGGGACGTGGCCCTCGGTCACGTCGCCGAAGGCCCGCACGGAGGCGCCGAGTGGGGTGAAGTCACCGATCCTGTTGACCGCGGCGGGCATCGCGTCGCGGGGCACGTAGAGGCCCGCGAAGAACATCAGCGGGAAGAACAACATGCTGCCGGCGCCGGTGGCGGCCTTGGTGGTCTTGAGTACCGAGGCGAGGAACAGCCCGATGGACAGCACCGCGGTGGCCGACAGCAGGAAGGTGAGCACGAAGCCGACCGGGTTGCCCGGCAGCTTGACGTCCCACAACAGGCGCGCGGACGCGAGCACCAGGACGGTGGTGCAGACCGCCACGGTGATCTGGACGACCAGTTGGGCGACCAGCACCCGGGCCGGGCCCACAGGCGTGGTCGACAGCCGGCGCAGGATGCCCTTCTCCCGGTAGCCCACCAGGTAGGTCGGGGTGATGAACAGGCCGGTCATCGCGAAGGCCAGCACCACCGTGACGGGCGTGTAGGAGTCGATGACGCGCCGGCCGAGGTCGGCGTCGGCCTCGCGGGAGGACGGGATGCTGCCGATGATCACCACCAGGGCGACCGGGAACAGCAGGGTCCAGAAGTACGCGGCCGGATCGCGCAGGAAGAGCTTGAACTCCACGGCCGTGAGTCGGTTCATCGCCCGCAAGGGGTCTCCTTCCGAGGGGCCTGGGGCACAGTGTCCGGGGTCCGGAGTCTGTCGGGGCCGGGCGGTCAGTGGGACGGGTGGTCGAAGCGGCGGCCGGTCAGGGCGAGGAACGCGTCCTCCAGACCGGCCGGTTCGGCACGCAGGTCGGCGGCGACGATCCGGTTGCGGGCCAGCGCCGAGGTCACCGCGAACACCAGGTTGCCGGTGCCGGTGACCTCCACCTGCGAGCCGTGCCGCTCCACCGAGGTGACCTCGGGCAGCGAGGTCAGGATGCGGTCGTCGAGCGGGGAGGTCGGACGGAACCGCACCTTCTGCTCGGCGCCCACGCCCGCCACCAGACCGGCCGGGGTGTCCAGTGCGACGATCCTGCCGCCGTCGATCAGGGCCAGCCGGTCGCAGAGCCGCTCGGCCTCCTCCATGAAGTGGGTGACCAGGACGACGGTGACGCCCCGGGCGCGGACCTGCTCGACCAGCTCCCAGGTGTCCCGCCGGGCCGCCGGGTCCAGACCGGTGGTCAGCTCGTCCAGCACGGCGACCTTGGGGTTGCCGACCAGCGCCAGCGCGATCGACAGCCGCTGCTTCTGGCCCCCGGAGAGAGCGGCGAACGGGCTGTCCGCCCTGCCCAGCAGGTCCAGCTCGCCGAGCAGTCCCCGCCAGTCGGCGGGGTCGTCGTAGAACGAGGCGTACAGCTCCATCGCCTCGCCGACCCGCAGCTTGTCCGGCATCTCGCTCTTCTGCAACTGCATGCCCAGGACGCGGTGCAGCTTGGCGGCGTCGTGCCGGGGATCCAGACCGTGCACCGAGATGCTGCCTCCGACCGGCTTGCGCAGCCCGGCGATGCACTCGACCGTCGTGCTCTTCCCGGCCCCGTTGGGACCGAGGATCCCGAAGATCTCCCCCTCCTGCACCTCGAACGAGATGTCGTCCACGACGACCTTCCGGCCGTACTGCATCCGCAGGTTCGAAACGACGATCGCCGGCATGGGCCTGGTCTCCGTTCTCCGAGGTCCCACCAGCCTCCGGCTCGCACCTCCGCGTACGGATCGACCCGGTGATATCCGTACGGTGGAACATCCCGCGATCGAACGGTTGACACCCGCGGTCCCCCGCACGCATCCGCTCGTCGTCGGCGTGCCGGGCCCCGACGCCGCTGCCGTCGTCGCTCGGTGCCGCACTCGCGGATAGTCTGGGCTGCCATGATGCGTGTGTGGACACTGCCGCTGCTGCTCGTCCTCTGCGGCGCGACCGTCGCGGGCGGGCTGGCGTTCAGCGGGAGCCGCGGAGCCGCCGTCCTGTACCTGCTGTTGTTCGCGGGGCTCGCGGCCATGAACTCGCCCCTGGTCTTCCCGAAGTCGCTCGGGGCGGCGGAGGCACAGCGCCGCAGCGCGGCCGACGGCCGGCCGGTGGTGTACTGGCGGCCGGGCTGCAAGTACTGCCTGCGGCTGCGCCTCCGGCTCGGCCGGGCCGCCCGCCGGCTGCACTGGGTCGACATCTGGAGCGACCCGGAGGCGGCAGCGGTGGTGCGGGCGGCCAACGACGGCAACGAGACCGTACCGACCGTCGTCGTGAACGGCCGGCCGCACACCAACCCCGATCCCGCGTGGGTTCGCGGACAGCTCTCCTCCGCCACCTGAGCGGGCAGCGGCCTCTCCTCGCCGTCAGCGATCCGAGGCTCGCAGCCGGCCCGCTCCACCGACCCTCCGACGCCGTACAGTTGATCGGGCTTCAAGCGTCCCGCCCGGCACGGGGAACCCGAGGCGCCGGCACCCGGGGACACCGGAAGGCGGCGCCACCGAGC
>NZ_JBHVFE010000558.1:0-5292 GCF_042801945.1 Kitasatospora sp. NPDC057542 | reverse complement strand
CCCGCGGACACCCCCGCGGACGCCCGCGAGGGCGCCCCCGCTGCCGCCGCCCCCGGGCGTACCGCCGCGGACGAGGACGGGGACGAGAAGGGGGACGACGAACCGGCCGCAGGCCCGGACCGGGAGTCCGCCGTCAGCGAGGAGACCTCGGAGATCACCGCCCCGCTCTCGGTCCAGGAGATCCGCGCCGAACTGGCCGCCGGCTCCCCCCGGAAGAAGGCCGCCCCCGAGCCCGCCCGCCCCGCGCGCCGCCCCACCGACCCGCAGCCCACGGTCGACCCGCGCGACACCGCCACCCTCCCGCGCACCCTTCCCGCCCCGCAGCGCCGCAGTGGCGACATGATCGGCCACCGGTACCGGCTGGAGGAGTGCATCTCCCAGACCGAGACCTTCAGCAGCTGGCGCGCCGTCGACGAGAAGCTGCGCCGGGCGGTCGGCGTCCACCTGATGGCCTCCGGCCACCAGCGGGCCCGCAAGGTGCTGGCCGCGGCCAAGTCCGCCGCCCTGCTCGGCGACCCGCGCTTCGTGCAGGTACTGGACGCCGTCCACGAGGGCGAGCTGGTCTACGTCGTGCGGGAGTGGCTGCCGCACTCCTCCGACCTGGCCAAGCTGCTCGTGAACGGCCCGATGGAGCCGCACGAGGCGTACCAGATGGTCCGCCAGGTCGCCGACGCCGTCGCGGCCGCCCACCAGCGCGGCCAGGCCCACCTGCGGCTCACCCCGCGCTGCGTCCTGCGCACCGACAGCGGCCAGTACCGGATCAACGGCATCGCGGTGGACGCCGCCCTGCGCGGGCTGCCCGCCGAGGACGCCGAGGACGCCCAGCGGGCCGACACCCGCGCGATCGGCGCACTGCTGTTCGCCGCGCTCACCCACCGCTGGCCGTACCCGGAGGACCGCTACGACCTCCAGGGCCTGCCCAAGGACCTCCAGAACGCCGCGCCGGACCAGGTCCGCGCCGGCGTCCACAAGGGCCTGTCCGAGCTCGCCGCGCGGGCCCTGTTCGACCAGCCGCCGCACCACGCCCAGCCGATCACCACCCCGGCGGAGCTGGTCCGGGCGATCGCCCAGCTGCCCCGGATCCGCCAGCCCGAGCCGGAGCTGCCCGACTTCCCGACCCCGCCCCGGCACAACACCCACGCGCTGCCCACCGCGCCCAACCCGACCCGGGTGGCCGACACCACCGTCGCCCCGCTGCCGGCCTCGTCCCGCCCGGCCTCCTCCCGGCGCACCAAGCGGCGGCTGCGCCGGGCGATCAAGGCCACCGCCTGGACGGTCGCGCTGGGGGCGATCGGCGTCGCGTCCTGGCAGTTCGTCGACAGCCTGCGCCACACCGCGCCGGCCGTCACGGCCCCGCCCTCCTCGGTCAGCAGCACCACACCGAGCCCGCAGGCCACCACCCACACCCCGGTACCGATCGCGATCAAGGACGCGCAGTCGTACAACCCGCTGGGCGAGGGGGTCGATGGCAAGGAGACCTTGGCCAACGCCATCGACGGCAAGCCCGACACCCAGTGGACCACCCAGTGGTACGAGGACCAGTTCTCCCCCAACCTCTACAAGGCGGGCACCGGTCTGCTGCTCGACCTCGGCTCGCCGCAGGCCGTCAGCTCGGTGAACGTCCAGTTCGCCGGGAACCACACGGCGGAGCTCCGGGTGCCCAATGCCTCGGCCGCGGCCAATCCGAAGGGCGCCCCGCTCAACGACTTCACCGTGGTCGGCAAGAAGAGCGGCGGCACGGCCGACTTCACCCTCGACAACCCGGTCACCACGCGTTACCTCTTGATCTGGCTGACCAGTCTGCCGAAGGATTCCGACGGCAAGTTCCGTGGCCACGTCGCCGAGGTCAAGGCCTTCGGCTGACCCGACGACCGTGACGCGTCCTGCGGCACGCGTCGGGAGACACGGACGAACGACCGGGACGGAGGGGGGACGGTGACGGACGGCGTGGACCGGACGGACGACGACGCGGCGCTGCTCGCCCGGCACGTCGCCGGCGACCCGGCGGCCTTCGGCCTGCTGGTGGACCGCCACCGCGACCGGCTCTGGGCGGTCGCCCTGCGCACGCTGGGCGACCGCGAGGAGGCCGCCGACGCCCTCCAGGACGCCCTGGTCTCCGCCTTCCGCGCCGCCGCCGGCTTCCAGGGCCGCTCCGCGGTCACCACCTGGCTGCACCGGATCGTGGTCAACGCCTGCCTGGACCGCGCCAGGCGCAGCGCCACCCGCCGCACCACCCCGCTCGACGAGGACCCGCAGCGGCTGGACACCCTGGTCGGCACCGCCGAGCCGGCCGACTCCCCGGTGGTCCGGGCCGAGCTGCACCGCGAGCTGACGGCGGCGCTCGCCGAGCTGCCCGCCGAGCAGCGGGCCGCGCTGGTGCTGGTCGACATGCAGGGCTACCCGGTGGCCGAGGCGGCCGAGCTGCTGGGCGTCCCGGTGGGCACCGTGAAGAGCCGCTGCGCACGCGGTCGGGCCCGGCTCCTCCCGCTGGTCCGGCACCTGCGCGAGCCCGGTGTTTCACGTGAAACACCGCCCGCCCCCGGCTCGGCCCCGCCGCGCCGGGACACCCCGGGGAACCCGAAGCGCCCCGGCACCGTCACAGGGACGGGCCCGAGCACCGGTCGGACGGTTCTGGAAGGAGACGCGAGCACCCGATGAACGCCCACCCCTCCTTCCCCGACCCCGCCGACGGCCACCCCCCGGTGGAGCAGCTGGCCGACCTCGCCGAAGGGCTGATCGACTCCCCGGACACCGCCGGAACGCTTCAGCAGCACCTGGACGGCTGCGCAGAGTGCCGGGAGACCGTCGACGCGCTCACCGAGGTCCAGGCGCTGCTCGGCGACGTCGGGACCCCGCCGATGCCGGACGATGTCGCCGCCCGGCTGGACGCGGCGCTGGCCGAGGCCGCCGCCGAAGCCGCCGCCGGGAGCGACCGCGAGTCCACCGCTCAGCCGCAGGAGGCCCCCGCAGCCGACCGGCGGACCGGAACCCCGGACCGGCCCGCCCGCGCCGCCACGGAGCCCGCCACACCGTCCTACGGCGCCCTCTCCCGGCCCGCGGACCGTCCCGGCAACCACCGTGCCGACCGACCCACCGGCCGGTCCGACGCGGCCACCGGCCCCGGCCGCCCCCGCCCCCGCCGGCGGCGCTTCGCCCTGCTGCTCGGCACGGCCGCCGCCCTGGCCGCGCTCGGGCTCGGCGGGGCGCTGCTGCTGCACCCCGACGACCGGTCCGGCACGGTCACGGCCACCGCGGGCGGGGCCCCGACCGCCGACGACCACGGCGCCCGCACCCCGCACGCGGCGGGCGCCGGCACCGACTACCGCGAGGACGAAATCGCCACCCAGGTCCAGCAGTTGCTGGCCCGCTCGGAGAACGTCCCGGGGCTGCGGGCCACCGGGCCCGCCATGTCCGAGGGCGCCCTGCCCGCCGACGGTGCCCGACCGGAGCCCGGCTCCCCCGCCGACTCGGGCTGCCCGGACCCCGCCACCGGCAGCCCGCTGGCCACCGACCGGGGCAGCTACCGCGGCGCGCCGGTCGACGTCCTGGTCTACCCGCTGCCCGGCCGGCCCGGCTTCGTCGACGTCTACCTGCGCTCCACCGGCTGCGGTCCGGTCCTCCTGCACCAAGCCGTTCCCAGCCGCTGACCGACGGTTCCCATGCGATCCACGCCAACTGCGCCACGCCGCTTCCGGACTTCGGGCGCCTGGTACTGATCCGCCTGGGAATGCGAGACACTGGTCAGTCGTTGTCCCGGGCGGCGGAGCAGGACCGCCCTCCCCGCAGCAAACGCGGGTCGCGATGCGAACCAGGAGAAGCAGTGAGCGACGTCCGTAACGTGATCATCATCGGTTCCGGCCCGGCCGGGTACACGGCTGCGCTCTACACGGCCCGTGCCTCCCTCAAGCCGCTGGTCTTCGAGGGGGCCGTCACCGCCGGTGGTGCGCTGATGAACACCACCGAGGTCGAGAACTTCCCGGGTTTCCGGGACGGCATCATGGGCCCCGAGCTGATGGACAACATGCGGGCCCAGGCCGAGCGCTTCGGCGCCGAGCTGATCCCCGACGACATCGTCGCGGTCGACCTCACCGGTGACATCAAGACCGTCACCGACTCCGAGGGCAACGTGCACAAGGCGCGCGCCGTGATCGTCACCACCGGCTCCCAGCACCGCAAGCTCGGCCTGCCGAACGAGGACAAGCTCTCCGGCCGTGGCGTCTCCTGGTGCGCCACCTGCGACGGCTTCTTCTTCCGCGACCAGGACATCGCGGTGGTCGGCGGCGGCGACACCGCCCTGGAGGAGGCGACCTTCCTCTCCCGCTTCGCCAGGAGCGTCACGATCATCCACCGCCGGGACACCCTGCGCGCCTCCAAGGCGATGCAGGAGCGTGCCTTCGCCGACCCGAAGATCCGCTTCGAGTGGGACAGCGCGGTCGAGGCCATCCACGGCGACCCGAAGCTGAGCGGCGTCACCCTGCGCGACACCACCACCGGCGAGACCCGCGAGCTGGCCGTCACCGGCCTGTTCATCGCGATCGGCCACGACCCGCGCACCGAACTCTTCAAGGGCCAGCTGGACCTGGACGCCGAGGGCTACCTCAAGGTCGAGGCCCCCTCCACCCGGACCAACATCCCGGGCGTGTTCGGCGCCGGCGACGTCGTCGACCACACCTACCGCCAGGCCATCACCGCCGCCGGCACCGGCTGCTCCTCCGCCCTGGACGCCGAGCGCTACCTGGCGGCGCTGGACGACCTGGAGGCCAAGGCCGCCGCCGTCGCGGTCTGAGCCCCTCCCCGATCCACCCGCGGGGGTGTTCCACGTGGAACACCCCCGCCCCGGCCGGGCAGAAACAGAACGGACCCGCCCGTTGTTCTCCTGGCAGCAGCCCCCTCCGTCCGAACCCGAGGAGTTCCCGTGGCCGGCGCCACCACCACAGTCACCGACGCGACCTTCCAGGCCGACGTCCTGGAGAGCGAGAAGCCCGTACTGGTCGACTTCTGGGCCACCTGGTGCGGCCCGTGCCGCCAGGTCGCCCCGATCCTGGACGAGATCGCGGCCGAGCACAGCGACAAGCTGACCATCGCCAAGCTCGACGTGGACGCCAACCAGGCGACCGCGGCCCAGTACGGCGTCATCTCGATCCCGACCCTGATCGTCTACAAGGGCGGCGAGCCGGTGAAGTCCATCACCGGTGCCCGTCCGAAGGCCGCGCTGCTGCGCGAGCTGGCCGAGTTCATCTAGGTCTTCCGGTCATCGACCGCACGGCGGCGGGGCTCCCCTCGATGGGGAGC
>NZ_JBHVFE010000557.1:0-5314 GCF_042801945.1 Kitasatospora sp. NPDC057542 | reverse complement strand
GCGCCCCGGCGATCTCGAACACGAGAGCCCTCTCGGAGCGATCGGTGGCACGCCCACCGCGTCGACGGCTCGGCATCCCCGAAGCTACGACCGGCCCGACCGACCGCGTTTGCCCCCTGCGCCCACGAGTTGGCACGACAGCGCACTACTGACCGCAACGGAAGCCCGGAGTCGCCGCCGGGCTGCTCCCGCTGCGGTGGACAGGTGGCATCATCGGCGGTGTGGGCTTCGGCGCGTCGTTCTCCGGCGCCATCCGGACCATCATCCCGCTCGTACGGGCCGACCAGCGGGCCGGGCCGTTCGCGGCCGTCCACGTGGTCGCCTACCCGAGCTTCGGAGTGCCGGCGATCATCGCCGGCCTGCTGATCGCCCCCGTGGGCCTGCTCGCCACGGTTCTCGGCTACGGCGCCGCCGTCCACGCCGTGGCGGCCCCCGGACTGCTCGCGCAGTATCGTTTCGCCGCCCACGGCCGCATCGACGCCCGCCCCTGACGGAGAACGCCGAGCGACCTTGATCCATCCAGAGAGAAGGACACGAACTCCCATGACCACCACTGTTGCCGCTTACGCCACTCCCGCCGCCAAGGCCCCGCTGGAACGCACGACCATCGAGCGCCGCGCCGTCGGCGAACACGACGTGCTGATCGACATCGCCTTCGTCGGCATCTGCCACTCCGACATCCACCAGGCCCGCGAGGGCTGGGGCGAGGCGATCTTCCCCATGGTGCCCGGGCACGAGATCGCCGGCGTCGTCACCGAGGTCGGCCCCGGCGTCACGAAGTTCGCGGTCGGCGAACGGGTCGGCGTCGGCTGCATGGTCGACTCCTGCCGCACCTGCGACAACTGCCGGGCCGGCCTGGAGCAGTACTGCGCCGAGGGCCCGGTCTGGACGTACAACGCCGTCGGCAAGGACGGACAGCCCACCTACGGCGGCTACGCGAAGAACGTGGTCGTCGACGAGAACTACGTCGTGCGCATCCCGGACGCCCTGTCGCTGGACGTGGCCGCCCCGCTGCTGTGCGCGGGGATCACCACCTACTCCCCGCTGCGGCACTGGAACGCCGGCCCCGGCAGGCGGGTCGCCGTCGTCGGACTCGGCGGGCTCGGCCACATGGGCGTACAGATCGCCCACGCGCTCGGCGCCGAGGTCACCGTACTGTCCCAGTCCCTGCGCAAGAAGGACGACGGCCTTCGGCTGGGCGCCGACCACTACCACGCCACCAGCGACCCCGCGACCTTCCAGAACCTCGCGGGCACCTTCGACCTCATCCTCAACACCGTCTCCGCCCCGCTCGACTTCGCCGCCTACTTCTCCCTGCTGCGCACCGACGGGGCCATGGTCAACGTCGGTCTCCCGGAGGAACCCGTGCAGGTCGACCTCCGGTCGCTGAACGGCAACCGCCGCAGCATGAGCACCTCGGGCATCGGCGGCATCGCCGAGACCCAGGAGATGCTGGACTTCTGCGCCGAGCACGGCGTGGCCGCCGAGATCGAACTGATCAGCGCCGACCGGATCAACGACGCCTACGAGCGCGTCATCGCCGGCGACGTCCGCTACCGCTTCGTCATCGACACCGCCACCATCTGACACCGTCCGGCCACGGCGTACCGCTCCGGTCGCGCCGTGGCCACACGGTCGGTCACCCTTGTTCCAAGTCGTGGACACCCCGTGGAGGGCACTGTGCAATCGATTCTGGTGACCGGGGCCGCCGGCCGCGTGGGCGCGGTCGGGCGGTCCGTAGTCGAGGACCTGCGGCAACGAGGCCTCCCGGTCCGCGCCATGGTGCGCCGTGACGACGAGCGCGCCGAGGCGCTGCGCGCGACGGGCGCCGAGGTCGTCGTCGGGGACCTGACCGACGTCGACGACGTGGCCGGGGCGCTGGCGGGCTGCCGGCGGGTGTACTTCGGCATGGGCGTCTCCGCCCAGTACCTGGAGGCCGCCCTCACGACGGCGGCCGTGGCACGGGAGACGGGGCTGCTGGAGGTGTTCGTGAACATGTCGCAGCTGACCGTCTCCGAGCTGGGCCTGACCGGCGCGGGCGAGTCGCACCAGCACCGGCAGCAGTGGCTGGTCGAGCAGGTCCTCGCCTGGTCGGAGCTGCCCGTGGTCGAGATCAGGCCCACCGTGTTCCTGGAGAACCCGCTCTTCCGCATCGGGCTGTCCTCGATCGCGGTGGACGGCACCATCAGGCTGCCCCTCGGGCGGGCGCGGACCTCCCCCGTCGCCGCCGCGGACGTCGCCGCGGTCGTGGCGCAGGTCCTGGCCGAGCCGGGCCCGCACCTCGGCCGCGCCTACGAGCTGACCGGCCCGCGCTCGCAGGACGGCGCCGCCATCGCCGCGGAGGTCTCCGCGGCCCTCGGCCGGCCGGTCGGCTACGCCGACGTGCCGCTGGAGGAGTGGATCGACCATGACCTCAGACCGCTGGACCTGCCGGAACACGTCTTCCAGCACATCTCCACCATGGCCCGGCTCCACGCCGAGAACCGCTACGACCGCCAGGCCGACGGCGTCCGGCAGGTCACCGGGCGGCCCGCCACCGGAGTGGGCGGGTTCATCCGGCAGAACGCCGGCCGGTTCGCCGGCTGACGGCCCGCGGCCGACCGGGCGCCGAGCCGGCAGGAAATCGAAAAGACCCAGGCTCGCCGGGAACCGCCCGGCTTGATCGACCCATTCGAACAGGGGCAGGATCCCCTCCATGGAAGAGACCTGGAAAGTCGTCAACTCCCTTGCAGAGCGGCTTGATTCGCACTACGACCGGAACGACGAGCAGCGCTGGACCGTGCAGGCCCTCAAGCTCCAGGAGGAGGCGGGAGAGGTCGCCGAGGCCGTCATCGGGGCGCTGGGTGCCAACCCCCGCAAAGGCCACTCGCACGACTGGGACGACGTGCGCAAGGAGACCTGCGACGTGGCCGTGTCCGCCCTGGTGATGCTCGTCCGGATGGGCGGCGACCCCCGCCGGTTCTTCGACGAGCACCTCCGCGCGGTAGCCTCCCGCGACACGGAGAACGGCACCCGGACCTGACCTGCCAGCCCACCGAAGGACGAAGCCGGTCGAGAGGCAGGCCGGTCGGCGGCTATCTCACCACCATCGCCGGGCCCGGCTCCAACGGCTGCTTCCTCGTCACGCGGCAGCAAGTCGGACGTGCACGGTCAGCTGTGGCCGACGATGACGAAGACGCCCCAGCCGATCGCGGCGAGGACCACCGCGAAGCACACCGTGGCGAGGGTGTACCCGAGCGCCCCGGCCGTGCGGCGTGAGACCCCGGCCCTGCCCACCCCGACCGGCGGGTAGAGGGCGCGCACACCGATGGCGAACAGCGCGGGCAGGCCCGCACCGGCGAGGAATCCCACCACGATGATCTTCCAGAGCGCGTCCGGGTCGATCCAGGGGTTCACCGGATCACCTCGTCGGCGGGAGGCTCCGGAACGAGCGAGCCGGCCCACGCGGCGTTGACGTTCTCCGGCGTGACGGCCGGGTGGCGGGATGCGACGAAGAAGGCGGTCGAGGCCAGCACCAGAACGGCGAAGACGACCACGACACCGGGGGCACCGCCGATCCCGTGGGCGCCCCAGTAGGCCAACGCCCCGACCAGCGTCGCGGCCGGGAGGGTGAGCAGCCAGGCCACCACCATGCGGTGGGCGATGTTCCACCGTACGACCGCACCCTTCTTGCCGACCCCCGATCCGAGGATCGACCCGGTGGCGACGTGGGTGGTCGAGAGCGAGTAGCCGAAGTCGGCGGAGGAGAGGATGACCGCGGCCGAGGCGGACTCGCTGGACATCCCCTGCGGCGGTTCGATCTCCACCAGCCCCTTGCCCAGCGCCCTGATGACCCGCCAGCCGCCGATGTAGGTGCCCAGGGCGATGGCCGTGGCGCAGGCGGTGATCACCCATGTCGGGGCCTTCGCCCCGGCGCTCAGCGTTCCGTTGGCGATCAGGGCCAGGGTGATGACGCCCATGGTCTTCTGCGCGTCGTTGGTGCCGTGGGCGAGCGAGACCATGCAGGCCGAACCGACCTGACCGCTCCGGAACCCGCGCGTGCGCGGGCCTTCGGCGACGTCGCGGGTGAGGCGGTAGACGAGGTAGGTGCCGAGCGCGGCGACCGAGCCGGCGATGACCGGCGACAGGGCGGCCGGCACGATCACCTTGGCGACGAGACCCTGCCACTTGACGGCGGAGGCGCCGGCCGCCGCCATGGTCGCCCCGACCACGCCGCCGATCAGCGCGTGCGAGGAACTCGAAGGGATCCCGACGTACCAGGTCATCAGGTTCCACAGGATGCTGCCCGTCAGGCCCGCTATGACCACGGTCAGTGTCACGTCCTGGCTCCGCACCAGGCCACCGGCGATCGTCGCCGCGACCGCGGTCGACAGGAACGCACCCACCAGGTTCAGCACTGCCGAGACGCCGACCGCGACACGCGGCGGGAGGGCGCCGGTGACGATCGAGGTCGCCATGGCGTTGCCGGTGTCGTGGAACCCGTTGGTGAAGTCGAAACCCAGCGCGGTGACCACCACCAGCGCAAGAATCACGTCATTGCCGGTCACGGGAACGAAGCTAGCCCGCCGACCGCCGCCCACCCGCTCCCCCACCGTCCGGACCGGCCGGGAATCGCAGGGCGTCATCCGATCGGACCAGCACACGGTGGAGCCGGTGGGTCACCCCCGCGTACGCCGAAGGGTGATCGCCGACTGTTACACATCGGTGACGATCCGTCCACAACCCATCCGCGGCATACGGCGTCCCTACAGATGGCAGGGCCCGAATCGCGGCATCCACGCCTTCGGGCCGGACAACCACCTCCCCTCGAAAGGGGTGCACCGTGATCGTCTCCAAGCGGAACCACCTGCGTCTGGCCGCCGTGACCACCCTCAGCATGCTCTCCCTCGGACTGGCGGGCACCGCCATGGCGGCCACCCCCGCCGCCCACCCCGCGTCCGCCGTGCAGCCGGCCATCACGCAGGCGGCCGCCGCGCACGCCACCGTCACCGCCAAGCCGTCGGTCTCCTCCGTCCAGGCGTGGCAGCTGTTCCGTGTCACCGGCACGACCACCGGCCTCAAGGCGGGAAGCACGGTGACCCTGCAGCAGAAGCAGCACGGCAGGTGGGTCACGCTGCCCGCCTCCGTCCCCACGACCCGCAACGGCTCCTACTCGCTCGGCGTGAAGCTCGGCCTCAAGGGCCTGAACGAGCTGCGCATCATCAGCGGAGACACCGTCTCCCCCGTCTTCACCGTCACCGTGCGCTGACCCGCGCCGCCTTCGTCCGCCGGTGGGCGGAGGACTTGAAGCAGGTTCGACGGGACGGGGGGTGTC
>NZ_JBHVFE010000556.1:0-5320 GCF_042801945.1 Kitasatospora sp. NPDC057542 | reverse complement strand
GGCCCGGACATCTCCCGGGCCGGGGCCCACGCGGAACGGCTCCGCCGCTCCGCCGTTCAGCCGTTCAGCCCGCGATGGGCGGGTTGAGCCGGGCGAAGGCCTCCTGCCGGCGGTACGGGAAGTACGGGTACGGCGCGGTGCGGGCACTGGCCGCGTCCAGCCGGGCCACCTGGTCCTCCGTCAGGGACCAGCCGACCGCACCCAGGTTCTGGCGCAGCTGCTCCTCGTTGCGGGCGCCGATGATGACGGAGGAGACGGTGGGACGGCGCAGCAGCCAGTTGATCGCCACCTGGGGGACGGTGCGGCCGGTCTCGGCGGCGACCTCGTCCAGCGCGTCGACCACCCGGTACAACAGCTCGTCCTCCACCGGCGGGCCGTAGTCGGCGGTGTCGTGCAGCCGGCTGCCGTCCGGGAGCGGCTTCCCCCGGCGGATCCTCCCGGTGAGCCGGCCCCAGCCGAGCGGGCTCCAGACCAGGGCGCCGACGCCCTCCTCCTGGGCGAGCGGCATCAGCTCCCACTCGTAGTCGCGGCCGACGAGCGAGTAGTAGACCTGGTGCGCGGCGTACCGGGGGCGGCCGTGCCGGTCGGCGAGGGCGAGGGACTTCATCAGCTGCCAGCCGGAGAAGTTGGAGACGCCGGTGTAGCGGATCTTGCCGGCCCGGACCAGGTCCTCCAGGGTGGCGAGCACCTCCTCGATCGGGGTGCCGGCGTCGTGGGCGTGCAGCTGGAACAGGTCCAGGTAGTCGGTGCCGAGGCGGCGCAGCGCGTCGTCCACGCTCCGGACGAGCCGGGCACGGGAGGTGCCGGCGTCCTGCGGGCCGTCACCCGTGGGCAGTCCGGCCTTGGTCGAGATCAGCACCTGGTCGCGGCGGCCGCGAATCGCCTGGCCGAGCACCTCCTCGGAGGCGCCGTCGGAGTAGACGTCGGCGGTGTCGAAGAGGGTGACCCCGGCGTCGATGGCGATGTCGAGCAGCCGGCGGGCCTCCTGGACGCCGGTGGTGCCCCAGGCGCCGAACAGCGGGCCGCGGCCGCCGAAGGTGCCGGTGCCGAGGCTGAGCGCGGGCACCTTGAGTCCGGACGCGCCGAGCCGGCGGTACTCCATGTCGGTGGTGACGGTCATGGCGAATCTCCCCTCAAGCCCCTAATGGGACTCCCATTCCGTTAGGATGCCTCAAACCTAACAGAGTCCACCCCTCTAATGGAACAGGAATCCCGTTAATGGCCGTCCAGCCTTCCCAGCCCGAGCAGCCCTCCCCACCCGAGCCCTCCCCACCCGAACCCTCCACGCCCGGCACCGTCCGCCCCGGCGGCCGGACAGCGCGGGTCCGCACCGCCGTCCTGCGCGCCGCCGAGGACGCCCTGGTCGAGCACGGCTTCAGCGGCCTCGACCTCGGCGACATCGCCCAGCGGGCCGAGGTCGGCCGCACCACCGTCTACCGCCGCTGGGGCAGCACCACCGCGCTGGTCGCGGACCTGCTCGCGGACATGGCCGAGCAGTCGCTGCCGCGCACCGACAACGGCTCCCTCGCGGGGGACCTGAGGGCCAACGCCCGGCTCGTCCAGCGCACCCTGGCCGACCCGCGGCAGGGCGCCCTGTTCCGCGCCGTCATCGTGGCGGCGAACTGCGACCCGGACGCGGCCGAGGCGCTGCGGCACTTCTACCGGCGCCGGGTCGAGGAGTGGGCGCCATGCGTCACGGCGGCCGTCGAACGCGGCGAACTCCCGCCGGACACCGACGGGTTCGAGGTCGTCCGGGCGGTCTCGGCGCCGCTCTACTACCGGATGCTCACCACCGCGGAGCCACTGGACGAGGCGGCCGCCGACCGCGCGGCGGAGGCCGCCGAGGCGGCGGCCCGGGCCGGGGCGTACCGGCATCGCGGCGACTGACCGCGCGAGCCGGGGAAAAGCGAACGGCCGCACAGCGCACCGGCGTTGTGCGGCCGTCGGTCCGGAAGGGCCCGGGTGGCCGGGGGCCCGGGGACCAGGTCAGTCCTCGTCCAGGTCCTCGTACTCCTCGCGCAGGTTCTCCAGCAGGCTCACCCAGAGGTCCGACTCGTCCGGCCCCTGCCCCAACTCGGCCACCAGCGCCTCGAACTCGTCCAGCGCGGCCTTGGCGTCCCCCTCGCGGATCCGCTGCTCCAGGCGCGCCAGCAGCGCCAGAGCGCCGACCGCCGCGGGCAGCGAGTCGGCCGCCCAGCCGCCGTAGCCGCACCCGTGGTCCCAGCCGTCCGCGTTGTAGATCCGCACGGTGCCGGTGTCACCCGCCACCATCAGATGCCGCTCGTGGAACGTGCCGACGCAGTAGCCCCAGTTGCTCGGCGGGGTGTCGTCGTCCGGCGTGCGCTCGCCGAACAGGTCGTCCAGGTCCGCCTCCCACATCCCGCGCTCGGGCAGGCCCGTGGCATCGAAGCCGAGGAAGTCGAGCTCCACGGCCGGCACGCCGACCTCGCTCAGGAACGCCCGGGCGTCCCGCGACGTCAGCCGCTCGGGCAGTGCCCCGGGCTCGGGCCGCCACAGCGCGCCCGGGCCGAAGCAGGACTCCAGCCAGGCCGCGGTGGGGTTGCCGGCGGCGGCCAGCAGCTCGGCGTCGGACATGGTCATCGGTGCGTCTCCCCCGGTCAGAACGGTGCTCTGCCCTCATTCAAGCGCACCGCACCGAAAGCGAGGGCCGCCGGGGCACACCCCCCGACGGCCCTTCCGGAGCTGCGGCCTGACGGCTTAGAAGAAGCCGTCGTCCTCGTAGTAGTTGTTGACGACCACCTGCGGGTCGTCGTCGAAGGCCTCGTTCAGCAGCGCACCGCCGACCAGGCCGGCCGCGCCGGCGCCGATCAGCGCACCGGTGCCGAAGCGCCGCCCGCCCTGGGCCTGCTGGCCGGGCACCTGCGGCTGGCCCTGCTGGACCGGCTGCGGGTAGCCGGCCTGCGCCGGGGTGTAGAACGGCGGGACGTTGGTCTGCACCCGCTGGGCACAGGCCACGCAGGCCTCGATCTGGCGCGGCACGCCCCACTGCGGCGACCACAGCACCGCGGTGGTGCCGGCGCCGTGCGAGGGGTCGAAGAAACACGTCACGGGGGAACTCCCTGCTACTGGCTGAGTCATCGGAACGGCGGGCGCGGCTGCGGGCAGCACGGCCGGCACCGGGGCCGCGACCGGCGCGGGCGGTGCGACGGGCGGCTTCACCGGAGCGGGCGGAGCGGCGGCGGGCGGAGCGGCGGCGGGCGCCGGCTGCAGGACGTCCACCCCGAAGTCGGCGGCGATGCCCGCGAGCCCCGCGGCGTACCCCTGCCCGACCGCCCGGAACTTCCAGTCCGCGCCGTGCCGGTACAGCTCGCCGAACACCATCGCCGTCTCGCTGCCGGCCTCCGGCGCCACGTCGTACCGGGCCACCTCGGTGCCGCCGTCCTGATCGACGACCCGGATGTAGGCGCCACGGACCTGCCCGAAGGTCTGCCGCCGCTGCGCCGCGTCGTAGATCGCCACCGCGAAGACGATCTTCTCCACCCCGGCGGAGACGTCCGCGAGCCGGACCTCGATCCGCTCGCGGTCGGCGCCGCCGCCGGACCCGCCCTGGTGCCGGACCGAGCCGTCCGGGCTCTGCAGGTTGTTGAAGAAGACGAAGTGCTGGTCCGAAGCGACCTTTCCGTCCGCGCCGCAGAGCAGCGCGCTGGCGTCCAGGTCGTACCCGGCCCCGGCCGTCCAGCCGAGGCCCACCCGGACCACCCGGAGCCCGGGGGCCTGCTTGCCCAGGGAGACGTTGCCGCCCTTCGTCAGGGCCACGCTCATGGAACTTCCTCCACCACCGTACGAGTACCGCTGTTCGACCACGACAACGCTGTAGAACTCGCGTCGGTTCCCGGTCGAACCGTCAGCTTTCCGTCAAGGCCGGAACACGCCCCGCCGGCGGCGGAACACCGCCCGGGACTGCGGAGACACCACCGCGCCACCCCCTTCCGGCGGCCCGCTCGGCCACCGCCCCGGCCCACGGGCACCGCACCGGCACCCTGGCGGGCCGTCAGGTCTGGACCTATTGTCGGCGCACATGACATGTCTACGTCGCGCCGCCGGACTGGCCGCCGCTCTCACCGGAACGCTCGCCGCCCTGCTGGCCCCGGCCGCAGCCGCCCAGGCCGCTCCGGTCGGCTGCCGCACCTCCGCCACGGTGCCGCTGGACGCCGAACAGGCCCGCCTCCAGGACGCCCGCCTGGCCGCCTTCACCGAGCGCTCCGGCCTGGGCGAGCTGCTCGGGGGCTTCCCCTCCGCCCTGTGCGCCGCCCGCAACGCCCGACAGGCCGAAAAGGTGGTGGACACCTGGGGCCGGACGCTCTGGCAGGCCGGCCTGGACCGCGCCCAGGGCCGGCGGCCGGGCGGCGAACTGCCCGCCCGGGACGACCGCCCGCTGTACTGGACCAGGCTCGCCATGACCGTCCGGCTCGCCCGCTGGCAGCCCCGGTTCGAGGTCGACCACGCCGCGCTGCGGGCCCGCTTCGAGGACGCCTCGCGCGGTCTGGGCGACGGCTTCGAGTCCGCCCCCGGCGTCCGGCGGATCTTCGTCAGCGGCTTCGACCCGTTCGGCCTGGACGCCGAGCCGCGCCGCGCCAACCCCTCCGGCTCGGCCGTCCTGCAGCTGCACGGGCAGCGGATCACGCTGGCCGACGGCAGCACCGCCGAAGTGCGGGCCGTCGTGCTGCCGGTGCGCTACGGGGACTTCGACGAGGGCATCGTGGAGCGCGCCTTCGCCCCGCACCTGCGGCCGGGCCGGCAGTCCGCCGACCTGATCGCCAGCATCAGCCAGGGCTACCCGGGCAAGTTCACCCTGGAGGAGTGGGCCGGGCGCGCCCGCTCCGCCGACCCGGCCACCGACAACGTGGCCGCGCTCTCCGGCGGCACCTCCCAGCACCCGGTGGACGCCCCGGGGCTGGCCCCCGGGCCGCAGTTCGTCCGCACCACCCTGCCGACCGACGCCATGCGGGCCGTCCAGCAGCCCTTCCCGGTGCTGCTCAACACCTTCGTCACCGAGATCCCGGCGGGCGCCACCGCCCCGGTCTTCCGGACGGACGGTCCCACCCCCGGCTCCCGCGCGGTCTCCGGGGGCGGCGGCGGGTACCTCTCCAACGAGGTCGCCTACCGCTCCAACCGGCTGCGCCTGTTCCTCGCGCCGGGCCTCCCCGGCGGCCATCTGCACACCCCGGTCCTGACCGGCCTGCCGGCCGACCCGAACCGGCTCACCGCACCGGAGTTCGAGCAGAACGAGGCCGCGATCGGCGACGAGGTGCGGGCGATCCTGAGCGCCGTCCGGCTCTGACGGACCGTCCGGGGCCTG
>NZ_JBHVFE010000555.1:0-5342 GCF_042801945.1 Kitasatospora sp. NPDC057542 | reverse complement strand
GTCCGACACGGGCCGGGCCCCACCACCGCATGGTGCTCACCAGCACTCTCCGCGCGGCTCCCCCTGGAAGGCTGCCCCGGGCCAAAGCCCTGCTCACCCGCGCTTCCTGGGCAGACCGCAGATCACTCAAGGCGAGAACGGGCTGGTGGAGTTCGCCCTCCAGCTCGACGCTGACGCCGACCATCGTCTGCAGGCCGCAGAAGCACTGGCATCCGTCGAGGGCTACCGTGACGCAGGTGCCGCCCTCGCTACTCTCGCCAAGGACGAGTGACCGTAGGACCACCGTCCCGCCAGGGCGTCCCGGACACCGACGGGCCCGACGAGGTCCGCGAGCCGGCCGTACGAGCCCTGCGCCAGGCACGCCCCGGGTGACGGCGGCCCTGCTGCTCGTGTCGGACACATCTTCCGAGTACCCGGCCGGATGGACCGGACCGTCCCCACGCGGTGGAACGGCTACAAGGTGACCAGCCCTCGCGGGGCTTGTGGCCGTGGCTGGGATCATGAACGCATGCCTGAGGAATCGAACCTGTTGTCAGACCTGTGGCCGCTCGCCCCGTCCGGCGTGACCGACTGGTTGCAGGAGCTGTGCGGTGAGGGCCTGACCGGGTTCATGCCGCCCGCGATGCCGGACGCGGTCTGGGTGCTCAACGCCATGTACGAGCACGAGCGGGGGCCGACCGAGGTGTCGCACCACGAGTACCACCAGGCAGGTCTGGCGGACGGGAGCGTCCAGCCCCTCATCGTCGCGGGCTTCGACTTCGACGCCGTGGGCGTCGCCACGGGAGGCGGGCTGGGCCGGGCCGAACACCCCGGCCCCGGCTGGCGGCGGCTGCGCTGGGCGGAACTCGCCCGCCGGACCGGCGACCCGGTCGTGCCCGACGGGCAGTTGCCCTCCTACCACTGCTTCCCCTCGGTCAAGAAGGAGGGCAGCTGGCCGGTCGGCATCATCCCGCCCACCGAGGGGAGCCTGGACCGGGAGACCTGGATCCGACTGATCGCCGTCCTCACCGAGCACAGCCCTGCGGGCCCGGACACCCGCTGCCTGGCCTACTACAGCCCGTTGACGCTCCGGGCCGCCGACTACGACAACCACCATGTGCGTGCAAGCCGCCTCGGTGACGCTGAGATCCTGTACGACATATCCGAGGCGGACTACAGCCCGTCGAACCTCTGGGCCGAGGACCGCTCATGGGTCCTGTGCACCGACTACGATCTGTGGGCCACCAAGGTCGCCGGACCCCCGGACCTGATCGCAGCGCTGCTGAACGACTCCGAGATCGAAGCGGTACGACTGCCCTGGGCGCACTGACGAGGAGCAGCACAGGGCCCGTGGCGTCGCACTCCCCCGGGCCTCTCCCCCGCCGACTGCCGGATTCGATTCCCGGATGCGACCGGACGATTTTCCGCGGAAAATTCGTGGAGCCGGGGGACACGGACGGCCCGGTGGTGCGGGCCCGCCCGCAATGATCCGGTCACCGGCGGTCATCTGCCAGCGAACCCGACTGCCGGCGGGCCCGAATTTTCCGCGGAAAATCCTTCGCGCGGATCGTGGTCACTCCCGGCGGACCCGGGCGGGCACCGAGAGGTAGGCCAGATGCTCAGGCTTCCCCTCAGAGGTCACAGGTATGTCGTCGAGGTAGCGGGCGCACTCCGCGTACGCCGCGATGGTGAAGAAGCCGCTCCGATCGTAGAAGTTGACGAAGACGTTCCCGGAGACGCTGCCGGGGCGGGCACTCGGAGGCTTCAGCTGGATGTCGCCGGACAGGTCGCGGAGCCAGGCTGTCCACCCCTGCCCGGCCAGGGCCCGGCGAGCCCGCTCCATCGCCTCCGCGGCCTGGGAGTGGGTGAGCCCGGTGAGCGTGAAGCCCGCGCTGATCGCGGCCGTGCGGGGCTCGTGAGGAGCGGTGTCCTTGAGGTCGTCGAGGAAGTGGACGAGCCCCCGACCGTGGCAATCGTAGATGTCGGCCTGGACACCGTGGCTGTTCCGCAGATCGAGCATCAGTCCGTCCGGCACGCCGAGCACGTCGTAGACGGCCAGCGTCCGGTCGTTGAGACGCTTGGCGGTGGCGGCCGGATCGGCCCCCGGGAACGGGTCCCCCTCCCAGGCCCCGGTGGCCCTCACCCCACCGAACACCACCGCACCCGCCACCACGAAGGCCGCCAACGCGCGAGCTGTTCCGCGTCCCCGACCACCCCGCCGAACACTGTTCACCATGGTTTGTACCGTGCGCCACGGGGCCGGCCGCTTCATGAGTACCCGTACGCAATTCGGCACCCCGGACCTACTCCCCCGCCGGCGCTGGTCGTCCCCGGCGGCCACGCCAGCCGAGCATCCGGCGTGCCGTCTCGCGCAGCTCGTCGTCGCGGTGCCGCTGGGCGGGGAAACAGATGCCGTACTCGTGCAGCAGACGGCGTTCGCTGGTCGCCCAGTGCAGCAGGTGCGGTTGCAGGTCGGGCGGATACGGCGGACCGATCCGGTGGAGCGCCTGGAGCGCACGTAGACCTACCGGGAGGGACGGGTTGACCAGTGCGGCCAGGACGGGGAGTGCGGCGGACGGATCGCCGGTGATCCGCCAGTGGGCCTCGGCGGCGTGCAGCCGGGTCCAGCCGTCGCCGCTGTCGAGGTAGCGCTCGACCAGGGGCAGTAGGGGAGCGGCTGCGCTGCCCAGACGTCCGGCCTCCTCCAGCTGCCGTCCGCTGTCCGCGAGTCGGGGCGTCAGGCGGTGCAGGGCGGTCTTCGGATCGCCGGTGAGGCGGGCGGCGGTGACGGTCGCGGCGGTGGCGAGGTCGTCGTCGCCGGTGGTGCGGGAGAGGGCTTCCAGAAGGTCGAGGAGTTCGGTGTCCCGAATCGCCCAGTCGGCGAAGCGGTGGACGAGGGTCCGGGTGGGGTGGTGGCGCAGCAGCTGTGTGAGGTCCGGCAGATGGGTGCGGGCCTCCTCGGCGGAGAGTGTGCTGTAGAGGCCGTCCACGTGGGTGCCGTCGGGGTGTCGCAGGGCGAGGCGCTGATGCTCGGGGTTGCGGGTACGGACGGCGAGTGCGGCCAGTGCCTCCGGGGCCGGCTCGGGGATGTCGGTGAGGAGGCGCGGATCCCCGAGGTGACCGAGGATCGTCTGGGCTTGGCGGGCGGCGAGGGTGTCGGTGTGCACGTGGGGGAGGAGGTTGTCGCCGAGCGCCGGGTCGGGACGCGAGGCCCCGAGCAGGTCCTGGGAGATCGTGCCGAGCAGGGTGTCGAGGTCCCAGAGGGCGTGCTTGTGGGGGAGTGCGGCGGTGAGCAGGCTGACGGTCTCGTCCTCGCGGTCGCGCCACATCGCGGACAGGTGTCGGGCGCGGCGCGTGCCGCGGCCCTGGTGGTCCCCTCGGGTGATCCAGCCGCGGGCCACTGTCGCGAGGGCGTCCGCGTCCTCGGTCAGGATCCAGGCGCGTTCGTCGGCGGTACCGATTCCCGGGGCGAACTCATGGGTGCCGACGTCGAACCCGGGGTCGCCTCCGGCCTCGGCCAGGACGGCGACCACGTCGGCTGGGAAGGGCGCCTCGGAGCGTTCCAGCAGGGCCAGAGCGGCGGCGGCGCGGACGGCCGGCACCGGATCCGTCAGGGCCGACCGGAGACGGCGGTGGGCGGCGCTCTCGTCCGGGTCGAGCAGCGTCAGGACGGTCAGTGCCTCGGCGCGGACGGCCGCGGCCGGGTCGGACGCGTAGCAGGTAGCCAGCTCGCGCAGCACCGCGGGGACGGTCTCGCCGGTGGCACGGCGGGCGACGCGCACCATGGTGCGGCGCACCAGTGGGTCGTCGCCGCGCAGCAGGTGCAGCAGCCCTGTCACCTCGGCGGCGATTCGGGCGCACCCTTGCACCTCGTCGTCGTACTCCGGCTCCGCTTCGGTGCCCCCGCACCCGGCCAGAGCGGCGAGCACGGCTACCCATTCGTGGATGGTGTGCATGGCTGCGTGAGCGAGGAAGGGGACCGCCGCTACGGCGGCCGATGACACCGACCCCTGGTGCAGCGCTCGGCTGAAGAACTCGAAGACGGCGGTGCGCGCCTGGTCCCGGTCGTCGGAGTACAGGGCGCGTATCCAGCCGGGGACGTCGCTGCCATTGCCGTAGGCCTGTCCCAGGGAGGGCCAGTCGATCGTGTCCAGCTCTTCAGGTGATCTCACGTCCGCGAACTCTAGGCACCAGTGCTGACACCGTTCGCAGGATGCGGTGTTGGGCCCTGCCCGGGCGGTCGCCTGCGATCCCGCTTCCCCTGGGCCGGGCGTCACCGGTCCCGCCCCGGCCGACCGATTTTCCGAGGAAAATTCCGCGGATCCTGCCGGCTTCACCTGGGCCGGTGGCGCGGGCCGGTCGAGCAGCAGATCGGACTGCGTCGAGCTGTGGTCCCGCCCGGCCCGGGCAGCTCTCGGTGGACACGAATTTTCTGCGGAAAATTCCCGAGCGTGGGCCCGGGCTGGCCCGGTGTGCGGAGTGGCCGGAGCGCTGCCGGTTCCACGGGCGGGGCGCGATGTCAGCGCCATCGTGGATGCTCGGTGGCTGATGTCATCAAGTCAGGGGGGCCTTCAGGTGCCGATCCGTATTGCCAGCCGTCGCCGTTCGATGGCGTCACTGACCGCCGCGTTCCCCGGGGCGGAGATCATCGACGTCACCTCCAAGGCCCCGGAGCCGTGGGTGCGGTTGAGCCCGTTCTACCCGCACGGCGGCATCCGGGTCCCCTACAGCGATGGTGTGACCAGCCAGTCGGTGGAAGGGATCTGGCAATCCCTCAAGGTCTTCCAGGACTCCGACGTGGATCCCGCGAAGCTCGGGGTCACCACGATGAAAGGCTTGAAACGGACGGTCCGTCGATACGGTCCCGTCCTCGGTCACCGAACCGGCCTGCACGGCGACCGGCTGCTGCCCTATGAGGCGGCCCGACGCCGGATCTACCTGCCTGCCTATCGCTGGATCCTTGAGCATCGCGTCGCCGACCTGGTCGAGCTGATCAGGAACAAGGACGACGTCGTACTCCTGGACTACACCACCAACGGGGACGTCACCGACCCCGGCAGCCCGCTCTCCCACGCCGCACTCATCCAGCTGCACGTAGAGGGGCGCTGGCCTGGCGAAGAGGAGGTCGAGGCTTCCAGCAGCACCGGCGGTCGAATGCCGTGAAGTGGTCCGACGACGGAAGCACGGGGTGTGTGGTGGGTGCCATGGGCCCGCAGCGACGGCCGGGAGATGACTACCCGCTGATTTTCCGCGGAAAATTCCTCGTACCCGGTGCGGCCGCGGCCACGACGTGTTCAGCCTGCATGGATACGGTCGCGTGAACCCGAGACGCTGACACCGCGCCTCTGCCCTGGCCCCCGTCG
>NZ_JBHVFE010000554.1:0-5356 GCF_042801945.1 Kitasatospora sp. NPDC057542 | reverse complement strand
CAACGGCTCCAACGCGGGACCACGACGACGCACCGGAACATCTGGAGAAGGACTCATGAACGATCTAACGACGGATCTCTGGCGCAGGACACTAGCCGCGATAGGAGTGCGTGGTCAGTGGCCGAGTGCCGTCCGGGTTCATCCGGGGCGCCGGGAACAGCCATCGGCGGCCGCCGGGCCAACGTTTAAGGACGCGCTGCTGCTTGGCGGCGATCTCGCCCTCGACCTCCTCGTCGATGGGGACCAGGGCTTCGCGTTTCATCTTCCGGTTGAGGTAGCGCAGGTAGGCGGCGCCGTCGGTGTCCCGGATGATGCAGTCGAAGGCCAGGTGGCAGGCGTCGCCGACCCGCAGCCCGCAACGCATGAGGATCAAGGTCAGGACCCGGCCGTCGGGGGTGTGCCAGCGGTCGAGGTTGGCGCTCTGTTCGACCTGGGCCATCACATGCTCGGCCAGAGCCCGGGGCAGCCGCTTGTCGGGGCAGGGGAAGTCATCGGGGTCATCTGATGAAATTGCGGCCGCTTCCAAGGTGAGCTCAAAAGTCGCCATGGAGTGATCTTGGAGCGGTGAATTCTCTGTTCAGGGCAACCGTTCTTGGGACTCTACGCCGAAGGAGTCTTCACCCGTCTGACCGCTTTTGCCGCGATCCACCCCGGGAACGATCACGGGCGCACTCAGCGGCGTGCGGAGTCGCTCTGATTTATCGCAATCGGCTCCAGAACTTCTTCTTGGACTTCGTCCACGTTGACCCGACCTGCCCGCCGCTTCCGCCGAACGAACGGGAACCGCCGTGACCACCTTCGCCACCAAGCCGATGCCGATCGCCGAACTGATGGAGATCCCAAAGGCCGATCACGACCTGAAGTGGATCAAGGATAGTCTGCAGTCCGCCATCGCCCTGGAGTTGTCGACCCTGCCGCCCTACCTGTGCGGCATGTGGTCCATCAAGACCAGGAGCTCCGAAGCCGAGGCACTGATCAAGGGCGTCGTCTACGACGAGATGTTCCACATGGGGATGGCGTGCAACATGCTGTCGGCGATCGGTGAGACGCCGCACATCCTCGCCGCGGCCCCGACATATCCCGGCAAGCTGCCGGGCAATGTGCGGCCGACGATCGACGTGTATCTCCAGGGGCTGACCCAGACGTACGTCCGGGAGGTCTTCATGGAGATCGAGATGCCCGAGAGCCCGCTCGCGCCCCTGTACGAGGAGTGGATCACGATCGGAAAGTTCTACGACGCCGTGCGGGACGCGTTCGACAACGTCAAACCGCCGATCGGATCGGGCCATCAGATGGAGAGGCAGATCGGCAGGAACAAGCTGGAGAAGTTCACGTCGGTCGACCAGATCATGAAGGCGATCGACGTGATCAAGGAGCAGGGAGAGGGCACCAGCCACCTCCCCGACGACCCCACCGCCGACGGACGGTTGGCCCACTACTACGGCTTCGGTGAGATCTGGAAGGGGCACAGGCTGGTACCCACGCCCACCGGCCCCACGGCGTACGACTGGATCGGGGATCCGGTCCCCTTCCCCGAGACCTACCCCATGGGAAGGCTCACGGCGGAGCGCTGGCCCAACCCCACGGAGAAGGTGCAGGGACTCCTCACCGCCTTCAACGACAAGTACACCGAGATGCTCAGCCTCATGGAGAAGGCATGGCGGGACGGCGACGACGCCGCGCTGGGCCAGTCGATCATTGCGATGTACGCGCTGAAGCCGGCTGCGCAGGAGTTGATGGCCGAGCCCCTGCGGGATGATAGCGCCCATGTGTACGGGCCCGAGTTCCTCATCCACTCAGCCCACCCCGGCCACCCCAAGCACGCCTGACCCGGGCGATACCGCCGCATATCGCCAGGGTGCGGCTCAGCCGGCGGGCGCACTCGTTGGTAAGCCCACGACGCGTAGCGCCCGCCCTCGTCCCCGAGGTAGCGCTCCAGCACGCCGAGCTGACTCCACGCCGGTGCGCATGCCAGCGCGCTCGTAGCGTCAGGGGAGCTACGCCGTGGGGCGCCGTCGTCGAACCGTGTGTCGGATCGCCGTCGGTGCCAGCCCCACCCCCACGCTCACAACGACCGCCGCCGCGGCCAGCAGAGTGGACCGCCAGGGCCAGGACGCGCCGGTCAGCTCCAGGTGGGCCGAGGGGTACTCGGAGAACTTCGCGGTGGCCAGCGCCGTACGACGGTCGCTGTGCTCGGCAAGGTCCCGCAGCACCGGATCGAAGCCGAACTCCCCGGACCGCCGTCCTCCGCCGGGCAGTTCGGCGGCGAGCCCGTTGCGGCGGGCCCAGTCGCCCAGCGCGCTGCCGAGGCCGGAGGCGTTCTTGACGCCGGGCACCACGAAGCGATCCGCCCCGTGGGCGCCTCCCTTCGCCGGCCGGGTGACGAGGACCAGGCCGTGGCGGGTGGTGACGGTGTCACCGGCGCCGATCACCAGCGTCCGGGTGGCGAAGGAGACTCCGCCGTATCCCTCGAAGGCGGCGGCCGCGTCGATCTCCTCGACGCCGTCGACCAGGCCGATGGCCGTGGTGGGGCGCAGCCACGGGAACGCGGCGTTGAAAGCGTACGGGAGGTCGCCGAGGGCGAGATGGTTGGCCGGTATCGTGGTCGGTCCGTCCGGAGTCCAGCCGGGGTAGGACAGACCGGTGCCGATACGGGTCGCCTCCGCCTTGCCGGCGAGTTCCTCGACCAACCGCAGCGCACCCAGGGTGCCGGAGGTGACGCCCGCGGTGGTGGTCACCCGCCCGTCCTCGACGTAGCGCTGCCCGCGCTTCCAGTCGACCTTCGGGTAACTGCGTTCCAGGGAGCCGATGTTGGACCAGAACGACGTGGCGTCGCGGTCGTCGAGCAGACCGGAGGTGGCCAGCAGCTCGGAGCCCGCGCACACCCCGAGGATTCGGGCGCCCTTGCGGTGGCGTTCGACGATCCACTGACGCAAGCGCTCCTCGCCCGCGCCGGTGGGGTCGGTCACGGCGGGCACGACCACCACGTCGGGTTCCGGCAGAGTGCCGTCCGCCACCTCGGCCAGCGTGTGGTCGGGCAGCAGATGGGCGCCGCCGGACAGCGGGGAGACGCGGCGTTCGGCGGCCACCGTGTAGACGAACATTTTCTGCGACTCGGCGAACACCTGATAGGGCGCGAGTACATCGGTGGCCACGGAGCCCTCGTTGCTGACCGCGACCGCCACCGTGGTTCTGCCCTCGGGCACCGGCCGGGCGGCCGGCCACACCCTGGCATCGGATCCGCGGGGGGCGGCGGCGAAGCTGTCGGCCATCGACGCGCTCACCCCCGCGAAGGCGATCCCCGCGAAGGACGCAGCCGCCAGGGCTGTGCCCAGCAGTACCCAGCCGATACGGCGCAGCGCCCGGTGCCGCTTGCGCGGCCCGGAACTCGTCTCGAGCAAGACATACCTCAACAATCCGGGCACGTTTTGGCAGCACGGTGCCGTCGGCCCTCGTGGAAACGGAAAAGGGGGAAGAAGCGGGGGGAAGCAGTTGGGAAAGAGGCCCTTCGCCGAGGAGGCCGGGTCCGTCAGACAGTCGGCCGCAGTGGTGCGCGCAGCAGCGAGGGCGGGGCTCCGAAGGCGTCAGCGACCACCCGGCGCAGCTGCCGGGCGTCGCGGAATCCGCACCGGAGCGCGACCGCCTCCACCGTCAGGTCGGTACCGGACAACAGGGTGCGGGCCCGCTCCAGCCGCAGTTGCCGCTGGTAGGCGAACGGGGTGATGCCGGCGGCTGTGGTGAAGGCCCGCGTCAGACCGCGCGGGGACAGCCCGGCGATGCCGGCGAGTTCACGCAGGGTGAAGGCGGCGTCCAGATGCTGCGCCAGATGGTCCTGCACCCGGTGCACCGCGGGCTGGACATGGTCGCGGTGCCGCAGGAACGGACTGATCTGTGCCGCGTCCCCGTCCCGCCGCAGATACAGCACCAGTTCACGCGCGACTCCCGCGGCCAGTTCCGGGCCGCGCTCCCGCTCGACCAGGGACAACGCGAGATCGATCCCCGACGAGATGCCCGCACTGGTGCTGATCCGCCCGTCGTGCACGTAGAGCGCGGCCTCACGCACCCGGGCCCGCGGGTACCGGTCGCGCATCGCCGAGGTGAGCGACCAGTGGGTCGTGCACGCCCTGCCGTCCAGCAGCCCCGCCTCCCCCAGAACGACTGCACCGCTGCACACGGACGCCACCCGGGCACCCGCGTCGTAGGCCTCGCGCACCCAGCGCACCACGGCGGGTGACACCGGCCGGTCGGATCCGGTCAGCCGGGGGCCCGGCACGAGCACCAGATCACCGGCTGCCGCCCGGCTCGTCGGCAGCGGTGCCAGCCCTGCCAGTCGCAGGCCTTGGGCGGACCGCAGACCATCCGCCTCGGCGACGTACTCCAGCTGGTAGCCGCCGCCGAGATGCGCCGCAGCGTCGAACACCTGCACGGGACCACCGAGGTCCAGCAGATTCACCTCGGGCAGCACCAGTACCAGCACCCGCCCGGTACACCCGTTCATCTCCTCGCTCACCCCGCCACGGTAGGCCGCCACGAACCGTCCGCACGAGGTCTCCCAGGGACGGACGGCGGACAGATCTGGCACTGGTACTCCAGCTGTGGATCGTGATCAGGCGTCGTGAGACGCCGCCCTTCGTGATCGCCAAGCTGCAGTGTGTTGGCAGGACACCCGCCGAGCACCTAGGGCTTGTCCGCCCGATCATGTGACTATCGCCTGCCTTGCTCGTTGGTCCGGGCATGGGGCGGGGTGATCTGACAGATGCCGAGTGGGAACGGCTGAGGCCGTTCCTGCCGGTGAGCAACAGGCGTTGTGGCCGGTGGCGTGACCACCGGCAGGTGATCGACGGGATTCTGCACCGGGTGCGGACGGGCGTTCAGTGGCGTGACCTGCCCGAGCGCTTCGGACCGTGGAAGACCGTCTACGAGCGGCACCGGCTGTGGTCGGCCGACGGGACCTGGGAACGGCTGCTCCAGCAGGTGCAGGCCGAAGCGGACGCGGCAGGCGAGATCGACTGGGACGTCTCGGTCGACTCCACGATCGTGCGGGCCCACCAGCACGCCTCGAGATACCCAGATGCCGGGCGATCCCCCGGATCGGCATGTGCTCGGCCCGGTGCAGCCGACGGATCTCAGCCCAGTCCTCCACGGAAATCGCCCTCTCCTCCTGACCCTCAATGAAGATCAGGATGATCAGACGATCGCGAGGTGGGTCACCGTTGATCCGCCGTTCAGCGGTCAGTTTTCAGGTTCTGGATCACTTTTCGGATGCTGTTGGTGATCTTCATGAGTGACGGGTTCGAGTCCCGCCACCCGGTGGTTGGCACAGTTGCTGGAAGCGGGTGGTTGGGCCTGTTCGATG
>NZ_JBHVFE010000553.1:0-5361 GCF_042801945.1 Kitasatospora sp. NPDC057542 | reverse complement strand
GCTACCTCGCCGGCCTTCACCTCCGCGCCTCGATGATCTGGATCGATGATCTCCTGCTGACCATTGATTGATCACAACATCACACAGGCCCTAGCCGAAGATCATCTTTCGAGGCACGTGAGGCACAGCAGCATCAGAGAGAAGTGCCAACGCCTGCGATCGTCGAGCCAGGTGCGTGTCGTCACCAACGCGTATCGTTCGGCCATGAGCGTGCCGGACCTGATACCCATCAGGCATGAACCCCATTACCGCACTGCCTCGATCGGCCGTTGGGACCGAGGCCAGTTCTTCGCACACGTGACCGGCGTGTTCATGGGTCGGGAAGGCGGCGACTGCGGCCGCCCCGTGAAGCGCTGGTACGCCGTCTTGCACGAGTTCGACGAGAGCGGGCGTCACATCGACTCCACTATCGAGGCAACAGGGACCGTCCCAGACGGCCCCGAGAAGATGCCTGTGGTAGCAGCGGCTCGGGAACTGTTGGACGGGTGGCTTGGCGCCTTGCCTGGGCGGAAGTTCGGCGACATCAAGATCGCGCCCTTCGCTGAGCATTGCGAAGGTGTCCTCTTCGGCCTCGTCCTCGAATGTCACGGCGAGTACGCCGAAGGCGAGGAACAGGACGACTGGGCCGAGTTCTACCCGAACCGTCTCGGATTCAGCGCCCCCTGGGACGGCTCCTGCGACACATGATCAGGGCTGGCTCACAGCCGGGGCCTGAGACCGTGTTTGAGATCTGCAACAAGGCAGCCGGACTACCGAACGAAGTCCTGCCAGAAGGGGACGTTCGGTCGCGGGTTCCAAGTCTCGGGGTGCTCGTACCCTTCTTCGAACTCGGCACTGATGTACTCGGCGAGGTCTTCGCCGTAGTAGATGATGTCCGTACCCCAGATCGAGAGGACGGGGTGCCCGTGGGTTCCGCTGCCTGCGGGGAGGAACCGGTGCGCGTAGATCGGTACAAGTTTGGGCACCGCTGTCAGCTGCACCTCCGCGGCGGCCTGGGCGGCCTTCGGTTCAGCGGGGCGTGTGCCCCATGAGGTGTGCCAGTAACCGTGCTCGACCTCCAGCAGTACTCCCTCGGTCGGCCACGCGAGTTGGGAGCGGAGATCGTCGGGGTTGCCGTTGCGCCAGTCGGGCCAGGGCTTGTCCCAGGTGGCTCCATCCTGAGGTGGCGAGCTGACGGGCAGGCTGGCTGCGAGGAAGGCGCGGTGGTCGTCGGAGAACTGGATGCCGTACTCGGATTCGATGCGGTCGAACTCGTCGTCGCTGAGGCCGGGTTCTATGGTGCAGCAGTCGGCCTGCCGCAGGCGGCGGGCCGCTTCGGTCCCGAGACGGGCTGCGTTGATGTCGATCACAGCGTGACAGTAGCGTGTCTGCCAAGCTCAGTTGAGGTCTCTCGGGCTGCAGCGCGTGGGCCAGGGCGGGTGGCGGGGCGGCCGCGGGTGAGTCGGCGGACCATGATGCCGATCATCGCCCAGCGGATCATCGTCTCGGAGTGGCCTGGGCTGGTCTCGTAGTCGCGGGCGAGGCGGCGGTGGGCGGTGATCCACGAAAGGGTGCGCTCGACCGCCCACCGCTTGGGCTGCACCTGGAAACCTCGCTGCCCGGGATCCTTGCGGACGATCTCCAGCTCGCGGCCCAGGATGGTGGCGGCCCAGTCGACCAGGCGGCCGGCGAAGCCCTGGTCTGCCCAGATCTTCTTGACGCCGGGGTGGTCGAGACGCGCCCACAGTAATGGGCGCTGAGCTGCTCTGGCTTTCTTGACGCGGAAACGTTCGCGGGTCTCGGGCCAGGGCGTAGCGCTGTCGTGGCCGGTGCACCCGGTGCCTCCGCAGTGGGGGCAGGTGCCGATCGGTGGCTCGCCGTTGTGCAGCCCCACCCAGCCGTACGCCTGGTCGCGCTCCAGCATGTCTTTGCGGTGGACGAGGTAGCCGACGAGTTCCTGCTTTTCCCAGAGCTCGGGGCCGTACTTCCCTCCGCCGCCCCCGGTCTTGCGGACCATGGCCGCCAACTCCCCCTTGGAGTGGCCGGCCATCAACGCTCTGATGCGCTCGAACAGCTCGTTGGCCGGCGCCGCCTCGGCTTCTTCGGCCGCGGTGCGGACTGCGGGGAACACGGCCAGGGGGATGAAGTCCGCGGGCTGCGCCTCGCCACGCTCTACCCGGTCTTCGTACTGGACGAGGAGGCTGGCGAGTTCCTGCGTGGAGAACATTCCGGGGTGAAACTTCTCTTCGTCGAACCCGCTCTGGCGGACCATGGCCGCCAGTTCCGCCCTGGAGTGGCTGGCCATCAGCGCCGTCGTGCGTTCGAACAGCACCGCGGCCAGCGACTTCTCGGCTTCTTCGGCCGCGGTGAGCTGGACGGGGAGCACGGCAACGGGCGAGGCAGTGTGGTCCGCGGGCTGTGCCTGGGCGCCGGCGCATACGCGGTTGAGTGCGTCGTGGTAGCTGGTGTGCTTGCCCTGGGCGTGATTTTTTGGCGAGGTTGGGAGCCACTGATCGAGTGACCTTCCCAACTGGGGCGGAGTGTCCGGGTGCTGGAGTCCCAAGGACGCCGTTGGCTTGTGGCTGCGGGCCCGCAGGTCGCCTCCCTGACAAGTCGCGGCCGGGGCCTGTTCCTGTCGGATGTCAGCGAGATGCCTCACCGGCGTCTGCGACGCGGTTGAGCTCGGCACCGGGGTACGGCGTCTGCTTGCTTTCCGACAGCAGCCGGCGGTGGAAGCCGTCCAGGACGACGCTGGCCCGGGCATGCCGCTCGACGATCACAGCGATCTCGGGCGGAACAGCCTCGGGCCTCCGACCTGCGATCCACTTCTGAAGGAACACGTCTGCTTCGATACCGGCCCGGACGCGGTCGATCAGGTGGTGGATCAGATGGCTCGCGGTGTAGTCGCGGTCGTACCCGAGGTGGTCCGAGAGGAACTGCTGCTCGGCTGCTGAGAGCTCGAAGCCTGAGCTCAGGGCCAGTCCGAAGTCCGCAAAGTAGATCAGCCGGCCGTCGGTCAGCAGGTTGTTGAAGTGGGCGTCGAAGTGCACGAGCCCGTGAGAGCTCATGAATGCCGTGCCCCGCGCCAAAGCATCCTCCACCCACGCAGGAGAGCCGCCGCCGGTGGCCACCGCAGTCTCCCCGTGCTCGCGCAACAACGTGCGGAGTGTCTGCGGCACGTGTTCCAAGAACAGCACCAGGCTGCGGGAGGATCGGCCGATGGCTTCCAGGCGCTCGCGTACGGCCTGCGAGCCTTCCCAGTGGGCGACCGCTCCGTCGATGCCCCCGAACTCGTCCACGAAGTCCTCGGGAGGGGAGTCGGGCAGGACACGCCAGTGGTACATCAGGGGAAAGCCCTCGTACTCCTTCCCAAGGACCCAGTTGGTGGTCATGATGTGGACGGCCAGCTCGCGCCAGGCACCGAACCCGGCCGAGCCCACTCCGTACTGATAGAACGTCGGCAGACCGAAGAGGTTCGCCGTGGACCGAACGTTCTCCGGCTGGGTCTCGACGTCTGTCAGCGGCACCCTCTTGACGAAGACCCGCGTCCCATCGATGTCCAGCTCCGCCGACCTGCCGCCGATACCGGATCCGACTGAAGGAGCGGACGCCACGATCTCGCCGAGACGCCGGTCGCTCAGTAGGGACAGGCGGGTGGCGACGGTCCCGTAGGCGGCCAGACGTGCGTCGTGCTGAGATTCGGAGTGGCGCATCGACGGCTCCTCTGTGCCCCCGGACCAGGGCGTCGGTGATCGCTCAAACGTAATCGACTCCCGCCGCCAAGGTCAGCCTCGGACTGCAAAACCGCCCGGTATCTGATTTGCCACCACTGGTACCCGAACCCACCGAAAACGTGCTCCCCAACCACCCAGAAAAACTCACCCTACCCGCCCAAGCCCGCCGGACGGCCCACAGCGCCCCTGTCACGGCCCCGCACGGCTACGCTGGACCCGCCCCGGCCCCGGCGGTGATTCCACCCCGCCAACAGGCCGTCAACGCCCCCGACGGGGACCACCGCTCCCCCTGCTGCTCCCCGACTGTTTCCCCGACCATCTCCCCGACCACCGCCCATACGGCAGTTTCGGACGTTTCCGCAGGTCAGAGACTCTGTTGCTCAATTAGAGGCCGGTGATCAGGCTGCGAGTTGGTGGGCGAGTCGGGTGAGTCGGCTGGTCCGGGGGCTTCGGGTCTGTTCGGTCCAGTGGGCGTCGAGTCGGATGACGTTGATCGCGGTGGCGGAATAGGCGTGTTGGAGGCTGGTCCTGGGCAGGCCGCGGTAGCGGGCCCGGCGCAGGTCGGTGAGGTCGAGGGCCTGGTTGATGGTGCCCTCGACCCCGGCCCGGAGGGCGTACTTGGCTTGCCAGGTGTCGGTCTTCTGCTCGGCGCGGGCGGCGGCGACGGTCTCGTGCAGCTCTCGGGGCCGCAGGGTGAGCATGCGGTTGCCGCGCGCCGCGGTGGTGCACTTGTCGCGGGACGGACAGGTGCCGCAGTCTGCCCGGGCGAACTCGATCACGATGGCGTCGTGGCCGTGCTGCCGGACGGGATACCAGCCCGCGCTGGTGCGGCCTTCCGGGCAGCGGACCTGACGAGCTGTCCAGTCGACGCGGAAGGCGCTCTTGTCGAAGCCTTCGGCGGCCCGGGCCTGCCGGGAGTGGTCGGCCAGCAGCGGTGTGATCATGGCGATGCCCTCGCCTGCGGCGGCGATGACCAGGTCGGCGGAGGGATAGCCGGAGTCGAGGTAGTGCTCGCCCGGCTTGATCTGCCGTTGCGTCAGACGATGCTGGATGCCGGCGGTGGCAGTCACGTCCGGCTCGGTCGCCACGGTGGTGGCCACGTCCGTGATCAGGTTCGGAGCCCGGGTCCGGGCCCCGGCACGGTCGTCGCAGGTCTCGGTGAGGTGGACCTTGTAGCCGCACCAGAACAGCTCGTCTCCCTTGGCGGACCAGCGCGCGTCGCGGTCGTAGGGGGAGGCGAGCCGCAGATGGCCGGGCGGGACGCCGTCCACCTCGGCCTCCCGCTTCCTGACCACCTCCCGTCCCCGGGCGTCGGTGTGCACGTAGTAGGTCTGCAGGAAGATCCTCCGCAGCAACTGGACCGCCTCGATCTCCCGCAGCCACACCGGGGCGTCGGGCGCCTGGAGCGCATGCAGCAGCGCGAGCGCGTCCTGGCCGTAGACCTCGGCCAGCCGGTCCCGCTTCGTCTTCGACGAGGGCAGCCGCCACGAGTCGACCCTGGCCGCATAGCGCAGCTCCAGCTCCGCCACCGGCATCGCCTGCCCGAGCCAGGCCGGCGCCGCAACGGCCAGTGCCTCCAGCGCCGCGCGCACGCTCTCCCCGGCCAGCTCCAGCCGGTTCAGGTCCCGCACCGCGCTGATGACATGGG
>NZ_JBHVFE010000552.1:0-5383 GCF_042801945.1 Kitasatospora sp. NPDC057542 | reverse complement strand
ACCCTCCTGCGCCGTAGGCGACAGCCGCCGCATGTCCCCGACCTCGATCACACCGTGTCAACGAGCAGGCAACCAAGCCGTTTCGGCTCAATATGGGTAGTGGCTCTTGGGTAGGTGATGGTCGACCTGGCGCACCCTGCCGATGCCGCAGAGCGGGCACTTGGGCTGGAGGTTCTTGATGCGTTCGTAGATGGGCCGGCCCTCGCGCTGCTCAGAGCCAGCTGGACCCGCTACGCCCACTCGACGCCGTGCTCGGCGAGCTGTGCGAGCTGTTCCGGGGTGAGTTTGTCCCGGCGGGCCTTCTGGTTGTTGAGCCAGGTCCCCAGTGACGTCCCGCCTTCCTTGTGGGCGCGCGGGACCTGGGCGTGCCCCTCGCGCTCGACGAAGGCCGCGAGCGCCGCAAGGCCGGCGCCGAACCGGTCTGTGCGGGACACCTTCGGCTTCGCCTCCGCAGCGGCCTTGGCGGCCACCAGCTCCTGGTCCTCCTGGATACCGATCGCCGACAGCAGGTCCCGCTGATCCGCCTCCAGGCCTGGCCAGCCAGCCCGTTGCGCCTTCACCCAGCGTCCGAGTTGCTCGCCTTCGTACACCGTGTCCGCGGGCAGCCTGGTCCAGTCGACAAGGCCGTCGGAGTCCAGCCACCACAGCCGGGCCACGCTGTAGGTGCGCTGCCAGGTGATCGGCCAGGCCGGGCACCACCACGGGTCGATCTCCTCCAGCGCCAGCCGCCGCTCCGGCGCGAGCGAGCCCGGCTCCCCGGCCGCCAGCTACGGCCTTCCCCCGCAGCGCCTCGTCGTCGTTGGCGAGGTCGGCGAGCAGCACTTCGGCGAGGGCGTCTTGGTGGCCGGAAATGCGTGGTCGATTGAACCGGCGGAGTCCGGTGGCCGTGCAACTGTGTGCCTACGTCTGATCACGACGGCCAGTCAGTTCGACGTGAGCACTCTCGGCGCCCGACTGCGGCGAGTTTCCCGGGTACGAAGGGATCAGGAATTCAGTGATGGCTTTACATACAGGCCGGTGGATGAGATCGGTGGCGGCCGGGGCGTTGTCGGTCCTCGTGATTGCTGGCGGGCAGGTGTCGATAGCCTCGCCGTCCTCGGCGGCGTCCGTTCCGGCGTCGCCGCGCGGGAGTCTGGTCGGCACGCTCAGCGCGGCGACGACCGACATGAAGCAGACCTCGGTGTCCGCCCCGCTCAACGCCTCGACGAACAGCTGCCCTCCGGCTGACCCCTCGAGGACGGGCCCGCAAGACAGGTCCTGTCTGGCCGTGGAACCGGCTCCGCCCGCGCAGGGGACTGAGAAGCCCGCCTCGGAGGCTGCCGTCGCCGCCGGTGAGGGAGTCTGCAGCCTGGCAGCGGCGGGCTCCTGGTGGTACCAGCGGTTCTCCTCCTGCCTGAGGGAAGCGAGGACCACCTTCACCCACTGGAACGACAAGGGCGCCGTTGTTGGTACCGGAGTGCTGGTGATCACCACCAGCATGACGCTCAACGCCACCTCGACGACCTGGAACGAGCTGGTGACGGTCAAGCTGGAGTCGGCGACCGGTGACGTCACCCGGCTCGACGTCGGATTCGACGTGAGCTGCGACTCACAGTGCACAGCCACGGCCCCCACCCCGTGGACGGGCCAGCGCTCGCTCGGGATCGGCGATCAGGTCTCTGGCTCGGTCACCTACGCCGAGAGCCTGCCGGCGGGAGGCATCGACCGCAATATCACAACCAAGTACCACATGTTCGTCACCATGGCCGGCGTGCAGCCGACCCAGCCAAACGCCAACTGGACCAACGGCCGCTTGATCCGCTGCGACAACGAAGTCGGGCAGTACCCCGGGTGCGTCTACCCGGATGTACGGGCCAACCTCGTGCTGCCGTTGAGCCAGTACGGCGCCGCTGCCGCCACCTATGCCTGGGCGATCCAGAACATGTCCGACCACTGGGGCGCCACGGATAATCCGCTGCAGCGCATGAAGGGCGAGGATCTCGCGAAGGCCAATCGCCGCGTAACGTGCGAAGACGGGACGTTCAACCCGCTGGCTGCCGTCACCAACGACTCCTGCGACGAGTACCCGTTCGCCGGAACCTACCAGGGCGGCCATACCGGATGCGCGGACATCGTCCCGCAGCTCGAGAACGGGCAGTGGATGTTCTACACGGTGAAGGGCCGGCCCGACGTCACCAAGTACGAGCCCTGCGTCCGCGGCCACGTCCCCCTCACACAGAACTCGGCGGCGGGCGGCAAATACGGCAGTTTCGTGCAGACCGACCGCGTCCTGGACACCGAGAAGTTCGTCGTCAGCGTCACGTCCTGATACCGAGCGGCTGTGCCCCGGAGCGTTCCCGGGGCGCAGCCCTTCCTTTGAGGAGGAACCTGTGGTCGATCGTGTACCGGTGTGGTGGGAGTGGGCGCAGAGCGATCTGGTGCCCACGTTTTGTCTGAACCTGGTGCGGGGTCTGTCGGTGGGGGAGGTGGTCGCTGCCTACGGTGCGGATGCGGAGCGGGCGCGGCTGCTATCGGCCGCAGAGGCGAGCACGCTGTATCCGCTGGCGGCCGGTGCGCTGTTGAGGGTAGGACAGCTTGGTGGGTGGACGTTCTGTTTCGAGGACCGGGAGGCGGAGGGGGCGAAGCCTGGTGTGCTGGCCCGGCTGTGCGAGCACAGCGAGGTCGTGCGCCTGTTCTACGCGGTCGGTATGACCGTGGTCGAACGCTTGGGGAACGGCCGACAACTCGAGTGCTTCGAGCCCGGCCAACACCATCCGCCCCAGGGCAGCGGACCTCATGAGCTCTACGACGCCGTCCGTGCCGAACTGCAGAACCCGCAGGCGTCCTCCATGACGGGGGCGGCCTTGCATGCCGTCGCCCGGTATGCCGGCATCAAGATCCGGTGGGAGACGCTCACAGGGCCGCTTCAGACCGCCTACATGCCCGACGCCCAGCGCGAATCACTCGCCCTGACACCCCCACCTCCCGGCTGCAGCGCACCGCTCGCTGACCTCGGCCAATTCATCGGAACCCTCGACGTTATGCAGAGCACTGAGGAAGCCGAAAACCTCCGGGACGGCTGGACATTGGGCTGAGTCGCCCAGTGGTGGACCCGTAGGTACGGAGCCACCATGTCGGCGAGCGCCGCCCGTGCCCAACCCGTCGGGCGGCGCGCTCGACGGCCTGCTCCTGGACGTCACCGGCTGGGACGTCGAGCAACTCGCCGAAGGCGCCGATCCCGTGGTCGTTGCCGACATCGACACACCGATCGGCCGCGCCCCGCGCCTGTTCGTCGGCTGTCGTGCGGCCAGCTCCCGGAACTGCTCACTGTGCCGGTGTGCGCGGGGCCTGGTGACCGGTGTGGTCGATGCCCCGCCGTGGTCCGCGGACGCGGGGGATGATGGGCCGGGGCCTGGCACAGGGAGGTGTGCCGGGGCGGGGAATGGGGCAGGGAGCGTCGCGTGGAGATCACAGCGGGTGAGCTGATGGGCGGGGCGTGGCCGGAGCTGATGCCGGGCCAGTGCCCGGTGCTGGTGGTGCCCGCCGCCGTGGGGCGTCCGGTGACGGCAGGGGAGGGCTGGGCCCGCGACGCGGGCGTCCTGGAACGCGATCCGGCACCGGGCTGGTCCGCGATCGCGGCTGCGCCTGGCCTGACGGTACGTCGGCCCGACGGCGGGGCCTGGTTCGACGGACAGGTCACCGCCGGGCGCGAATGGTGGCGGGCGCTGCGCGCGCACGAAGTCCTGCTGCTGGTGACCGGACCGTTCACCGGCGTCTTCGATTTCCGCCCCGCCGCTGCAGCCGGGAACCTCGCCCTGCTGACCGTACGGGCCCGTTCCGCCACCCGCCCCTGACCCGTCCCGGCCCCGCACGGTGGCATGCCGGCCCGGCGGGCCGGGGCCACCGGCGTCCGCAGCCGGACGCGGCGCGCGGGCGTCCAGACGGCCGTCAGGCCGTCTCTGCCGGGCCTGCCCGCCGCGTTCCTCCGACGCGGTGGGCACGGGCGGGCCAAGCCGGGCTGATCGACTCGCAGTCCGTCCGCACCGCCGACACCGTGCCCGCCGCGACCAGAGGCTTCGATGCTGGCAAGAGGGTCAGGGCCGCAAGCGGTTCCTGGTCACCGACACCCTCGGTCTGCTGGTCGCGGTCCACGCGGTCCACGCGGTCGCCGCGAGCGTCCAGGACCGCGACGGCGCCCGCCGCCCCCGGGCTGCAACCGCCGCGAGGACGAGTACGACTGGACGCCCGGCGCCAGCGACGGCACCAGGCTCTGCTACGACTGCCGCAAGGAAGCCGACGACACCCGCGAGCACAACGCCCTGCTCGCCGCCCGCCGGGCGAACGCCGCCATGCACCCCTGCCACACCTGCCATGGCTCCATCGGAGGCAAACCGGACTCGATCGCCGAACTGCACAAGCCGGCCGACCCGTACCGCCTGGAATGCCCCGACTGCGACGACAAACGCCACGCCAACGGCCGCCCGCCGATCATCCTTCCCCTGCCCACCAACCGCGACCGCCGCCGCGCCGCGGACGGCAGCGGGCCGGCCGTCGCCAGCATCGGCTCGATGTGGGGCAGCCGCACCCGCGCGGACGCGCGAGCCGCTGTCGGACGGTCGCAGCCCGTGCGGCCACGACAGGGATCGCCGTGGCCGCACGGGCTGAGGCGAGGAAGACCGCCGGCGGGAGCTCCTCGCCCGGCCAGTGCCACATCAGGCAACCTTCGCCCCGTCCTGGATACGGTGAGCCCGTGAGCGGAAATGACCAGCCAGACCTGGGCGAGATCGAGTCGTGGTTCGCTGCAGTAGTCGAGGGACGTGTGAGCCGGGATGCAGCCGACCGGTGGGCCGGCCGATGGTTCCTCGATGACGAGTTGGAATGGGACGATCTGTCACGGTGGGCCCTGGAGCTCCTCTACGGGATCGACCTGCGGCCGGGTCCTGAGGAGCCGTACCTGCACGACGACGAGCAGGTACGGGAGTGGCTTGAGGAGCTGAGGCGGCGCCGTGCGGGGTAGCGGGACCGTGAAGGCTCGTGCCCCGTCCGCCCCTGACACGCGAGGTTGATGCGGCACTAGGCCGTGTCCTGCCGATCAGTTGAGTCGTTGATACGACTATGGGGAGTAGGGGTGATCTGACTGACAGTCAATGGGAGCGGCTCCGGCCGCTGCTGCCGGTGAGCAACGGGCGTTGTGGCAGGTGGCGGGACCACCGGCAGGTCATCGACGGCATCCTGTACCGGACCCGGACAGGCGTGCCGTGGCGGGACCTTCCGGAACGCTACGGCTCATGGAAAACCGTCCATGAGCGGCATCGTCGCTGGTCGGCGGACGGGACGTGGGAACGTCTGCTCCAGCGGGTCCAGGCGGAGGCGGATGCCGCCGGTGGCATCGACTGGGACATCT
>NZ_JBHVFE010000551.1:0-5386 GCF_042801945.1 Kitasatospora sp. NPDC057542 | reverse complement strand
GGCGTGGCCCAACACGGAGAGGAGGAGGATCAGACTAGGAACTCACGCGGCGACGGGCCAGATCTGGCAGGCAGCTCGGAAGCCATACCCGCAGGCGCAGCCCGGGGGCACGGCGGCCGCACCAGTCGGTGCAGTAGCGGCGGGTCCGGCCCGGGGCTGCGGGCGGCAGCACCGTCTGTGCGCAGACCAGACAGTGGCCCGGCTGGACGGGGGTGGCCAGGCGTTCCAGCAGCCGTTGGATCCGGCGTTCCTCGTCGAGTTCGAAGGGTTCCTGGTCCGCGGTGCAGTTGATGAGGAGCTCGGCGAAGGTAGCGCGCAGCCGGGTCAGGTCGCGGCAGCGGGCGCCGAGCAGGGCGAGGTAGTCCTCGACGGGCCAGGTGGCCAGGGTGGCGGTGCGGGTGAGGTAGAGGCCGACGGTGTCGATGCGGTGGTGGTCGGTGGTGTCGAGGAGGAGGTAGCCGAGGATCTGCCAGGCGGTGGCCTTCTCGAAGCGGCGGGGGTGGCGGGTGCTCTTGATCTCGATCAGCGTGCCGTCGGCCAGGAGGTTCGGCGTCGGCGGATCAGGCACACCGGGCCGTCATGGAGGATGGCCGCGCACACCGCACCCGGACCGGCCCGGTGCCCGTACTGCTGGTGGTCACCGCCGGGTCCAGGCCGGGCAGGCGGGCTCGTGCCAGATGGTGCGGACGACGATGCCTCCCGGGATGAGGTGTTCGCTGCACCAGGCCTGGCAGCACCCGCCGACTGGCCGGGCCGGGGTCGGCGGCCTGGCAGCGCGGACCGAGGCAGCAGGTGCGGGGACGGCAGGCGCGGCCGGACGGCGCCGCCGGCGGGGGCGCCTGGTGGAGGGTGTCGTCATGCCGGAGGCATCTGCCCATCGCATCTTCCCGCCGAGCCTGGCCGTCACCCGGACGGCCCAGCCGCGGTTGGCGGTCTGGGCCCAGCGACAGTCCGTGCCGGGGCAGGGGAACCGGGCGAACCTGGCCAGTCACGGCCGGCGTCGTGGAGCCGATCACACAGTTCTTCCGGACCGCTCAGCCTTCCGCCGCCGGACCGCGCCGGCTCGTCATGACGTCGCCGGGGAACTTCGGCAGGTTCTCAACGAGCAGCCGGTCCCGGTGGCGGATCGCGCTGTTGCGACCCACCATCTCCTCGCCGGACAGGTATCGGAAGAGCCACTCGGAGAAGCTCTGCTCGAACTCGTGAAAGACCCCTTCGTCCGCCGACGGGCTGACCACCACCCAGTCCCCGGTCTCCGCGCACTGCCGGAGAAAGACCGTCTCCCGCCGATCGGTGCTCGCCACCGGGATCAGCCCGTACGGCCCGCCGAAGGTCGGGACCTCGCCGTGATACTTAGGCCCTTCGTTGGCGATCCAGTCGAGGACGGCCAGATCGGCCAGCGAGCTCGACAGCCAGTCGGCCAGGTTGAAGAACTCAGTATCGGGGTGACGAATCGTCAGATGGCTGCTGAGACAAACGGGTGCATATGCCTCGACGATCCGCTTGAAATCGTCGGGCAGTTCAACTCCCGCGGCCTGACCGACCGCACGCCATCCCTCCGCCGAAGCGGATCGTCGCTCCCCCACACCGATCAGCCCAAAAATCCGGTCAATGAACTCCATATCCACTTTCCCATCTACGGTAGATTCGATTTCATGTACGGGCACTTGTTGTCACCGTTCGCCGTCCCGCCTTCCCCTGCCGGCGACTGGTAGACGATGCAGTGAACCTCCCTATTGTCCTCAACGACGAGGTAGTCGTAATGCTTCGAGTAGTACACCCCTGTGCCCTGATTCGGATAGGTCACGCGAATGGTGCCGACGACGTGCTTTTGGGCAATTAGCGCGTCACGAATGCCCCTCTCCACACCGGTGCTGAGGTAAGCCGGGCATCAGGTGCAGCTCGATGCGCTCGGCGTTCGCAGCCAGCCATTGCTTGGCGGCCTTGCTGCGATGGACGGGATGTCAGTCGGCGATCACATGGATCTTCCGGCCGGCCTGGCGGGCGAGTCGATCGAGGAACGCACAGAGGACCGTGGCGTTGAACTTCCCTGGAAAGACGGTGAACCACAGCGCGCCGCGCGCCGGCAGCGATGACACCGTGCGGGTGTGGGATCTGGCCACCGGCCAGCCCTACGGCCAGTCCCTCACCGGCCACACCGACGACATGACCGCGGTGGCGTGCACGGTCCTCGACGGTGGCCCGGTCGCCGTCACGCACGGTCTCCCGTCCCATGCTGAACAAGGACGGCGAGGTGTACTGGTAGAAAGGTCACCTGACACCGCTCGCCGGACGGTGCGGGGTGCGGTGCCGCCGACCGTACAGGCGAACGACCAGGCGAGGGCCGGGTTCACGTCTCCGTCCGGCCGGGGGCGGTGCCGGTCATCACCCAGTGCGGGAAGTGGTCGAGGGGGATCGCAGGCGTGGCGGGGGAATCCGGGTGGAACGTTCCGGCCGGGAAGAACGCCGTCCAGCAGCTCCGGCACAGCCAGCCGGCCCGCCAGGCCTGGAGGCGACGCTGCCACATCCCCCGCCACGCGATGTCCGCAACGGACGTGCCGGTGCGGCGCTCGCGAGTCGCGGAGTGCACGAGGAAGCCGATGCCGACCAGCAGCCCGGGAATCAGGAACACGCCGACCCAGGCACCCGCCTGGTAGGCGCTGCTGGAGCCGTCCTGATCGCCGGACTTCAGCTGGCGGAGGATGCCGGTCATGAGGAAGAAGCCGGCGATGGAGAACAGCACGATCGCGGCGTTGTGCAGGCGGACCGAGCCCGGCTGCGGCTCGGGCGGCGGGGCCAGTGCCTCCCGCACTCCCCGGTCGAGGTCGCCGTCCACCTGGGCTCGCGGCACGGGCACGCACTGATCCGCCGAAGCGCACTGGGGACAGACTGCACTCATAGAACAATTCCTCCTGTTGCCAGTTGGGTTGGCGGCACATCACGAACGGACGGCGGGCGGAGCGTCAGGACAAGACGGCGAATGCCGGTACCGGTGCCGCCATGGGCACGGCGCGTGAGCATGGTCCCCCCTGTGGACGAGCGCTTCGAGACCGAACGGCCGCGAGCATGCGGACGCTACCAGCGCTTTGACATGCACTCAAACGTGATTGCCGCCACGGCGCCCCGCCATGGCCCGGGCGGATGCCGTGCGGGAAGGGCAGCCCCATGGAGTCCACCGCTGGGCCGAACGACAGATCGCGAACTGGCACCACCTCCACCCCCAGCAACAACACCTCCTCACCGAAATCGGCGTCACATCCACGGCCGAGACGGACAGCGGGCCCTGTCATGGGTCGGTAGGCGCTGACAGCCCGCCGGCCACGACCTGCCCCGCGGCGCAGCCGACGCCGAGACAACACCCGACCCGGCATTCAGCCGCTCACTTGAACTGCGCTCCACCCACTGAACATGCGCAGATCCTGGTGCCGTCGGACAACGCGCGGGTGGAAGGCCCACAACCGAACCGAAAGATCTGCAAACCCCCGCAACCGATCTGCTCACTGCCACAAAAGCCATCCATCGAAACTGCTAACCCACAGCTCACCTGTCTCTCACTACTCAGAAAAACCGAGCAGCGACAGCGCTGTCGCCCGAGCGGCGCAGGGCGCTTGAAGAGATCGACCCGTGGTGGTGCCCCGCCTGGCCGATCACCTGGCAGCGCGCGTACGCCGTGGCGCGGCAGTGGTGGCTGGAGTCCGACGGCCGCGTCGACTGGACGCAGCTGCCCGCGGACACCGCGTTCGAGGGCGAGCAGCTCAGCCGCTGGGTGAAGGCGCAGCGCGCCGACTGGTCGGGCTTGGAGGCGGACCAGCGGGATCTGCTCGCGGCGAGCGGCATCGAGGAGGACCAGGAGCTGGCAGCAGCGCGGGCGGCGGCAGCGGCCAAGCCGAAGGTGTCTCGTGCCGACCGGTTCGCCCAGGGTCTGGCCGCCCTCGCCCAGTTCGTGGAGCGGGAACGTCACGCCAACGTCCGGCGCCCGCACAAGGAGCCGCTGGAGACCGTGGAGGCCGGCCGCGGCGGTGAGGAGCAGGTGGTGATGTCGCACTTCGCACTGGGCACCTGGCTCAACAACCAAAAGGCCCGCCGGGCGAAGCTGACCCAGGGCCAGCTCGCGCAGCTCGCCGAGCACGGCGTGGAGTGGGCGTAGGCCTGCGGACACCGGGCCGCGGCCGGGGGCGGGGGCGGGGGCGCTCTTCGCGCTCCCTTGGCGACAACGCACTGCAGTTTCGCGCCCGGCGTCACCGACCCCGGGCACTCCAGTCGGCCCGGGCTGGCTACCTCCCACGGCTCCAGCCGCCAGGCCCTCCTGGACACCGATCGAACCCCCTGCACTTCCAACACAGGCGCAGCAAGGCGTTCGCCATGCGGGCGGCCAGCCTGGGAAGGAGCCTCGCGGCCAGCCGCGGACAGCCCGCGCGCAGACTGTGGCACCGGGGGTTGTCTGCGGGGATGCGTAGCGTCCGGGCGGCAGGTGCCACAGAAGTGAGAAGGAAGGGGCGGGAATGGACGAGGTCAGGCCGGAGACGCGTGAGTACCTCGACGGTCTGTTCACACCGGGCCTGCGGATCGGCGGCGATCCGCACACCCCGTACAGCTGGATCGAGATCGCCGAGGTACAGAAGGTCACCGCAATCCGGCTGCCGAGCGGCTGGCTGGTCGTGGACTCGCCTTGGAACGCCGAGCCGCCGCGCGAGCTCGCGTTCCGAATCCCGCCCGGCGAGTACCCGGTGGACGTCTCCTGGGCCAACTGGCCCCACCTATCCGACGGCTACTACAACGAGTACCGGGAGTGCGCCGCCACACGCCTGCGCGTACGCGACGAACCGGTGGTCACGTGGGAGCTCGCCCTCGGCGTGGGCGAGGACCCGGCCCTGCGCGCTGCCCGCGCGGGGTTCGCAGCGGAGGACGCCATGGGCTGCTTCCCCGACGCCACCGTCTGGCAACCGCTGACAGAACCCTTCCGCCGCTACCTGGCGGACGTGGCCAACGCCGGCTTCGGCGGCCTGGGGAGCGGGCGGGACACCGAGGACCTCTGTGAGGGCCACTTCGAGTTCGCCCACGACGAGGAACACCGGGCCGACCTGCTGACTTTCGGCGTCCCGGAAGGCTGGGGCCAGGTCTGGGCAGGCCGCACCCGCGATGGCGAGACCGCAGTGATCGTCGTTCCGGGCCCGGTGCCCACCAGCCCGTGGGACTGAGACACCCTGGCGAGAGCCAGGCCCGGCCCTCCGCCCCTGCCACCGTGTCGGGGGTTTCTACCGACCAACGCGGCTCCGGCCGACGCATAGCCGACAGCCAGACGGCGACCTGACGGCACGCCTCCGCGTCCACTCTGCCGGACGCGGAGGCCCAGCCCACCGGCAGCTCGTGCAAGGGCGTCCCGGGC
>NZ_JBHVFE010000550.1:0-5403 GCF_042801945.1 Kitasatospora sp. NPDC057542 | reverse complement strand
GCGGGAGGGTTCCCGCCGGGCGCCTCGTACGGGCCGTCAGACCCGGGTCGGCTCCTTGGCCGGCTCCTTGGCCGGCTGCTCCGCCAGCCGGGCGATCAGCTGCTCGCCCTCCATGTCCACCCGCGGCACGACCTTCTCCAGCCGCTTCGGGAACCACCAGGCGGCCTTGCCGAACAGCGCCATCGTGGCCGGCACCAGCGCCATCCGCACCACGAAGGCGTCCACCAGCACGCCCACCGCGAGGGCGAAGCCGATCGGCTGGACGATCGGGTCGTGGCCGAAGACGAACGAGCCGAACACCGCCACCATGATCAGCGCGGCCGCGGTGACCACCCGGGCCCCGTTCCGCACCCCGGCCACCACGGCCTCGCGCGGCGCCGCGCCGTGGACGTGCTGCTCCTTCATCCCGGAGACCAGGAACAGCTCGTAGTCCATCGCCAGCCCGAACAGCACGCCGATCAGCAGGATCGGCACGAAGCTCACCACCGGCCCGACCTTGGGCACGTCGACCAGCCCGTCCAGCCAGCCCCACTGGTAGACCGCGACCACCGCGCCGAGCGAGGCGGTGATGCTGAGCAGGAACCCGGCCACCGCCTTGAGCGGGACGAGCACCGAGCGGAACGCCAGCGCCAGCAGCACCACCGCGATCCCGGCGATCACCGCGAGGAACGGCGGCAGTGCCTGGCCGAGCTTGGTGGAGACGTCGATGTTGGCGGCCGTGGTGCCGGTGACGGCGATGTCCGCGCCGGTCGCCGACTTCAGATCCGCCTTCTGGCCGCGGATCTCGTTGACCAGCGCCTTGGTGTCCTCGTGGTCCGGGCCGGTCCGCGGGATGACGGTCACCAGCGCGGTGCGGCTCGCCTGGTCGACGGCCGGCGGCAGCAGCGTGCCGACGCCGTCGAGGGTCCGGAGCTTCGCGGCCACGCCCTGCACCGCCTGCTCGGGCTGCGGAGCCCCGTGGGCGTCCACCACGACCACCAGCGGCGCGTTGAAGCCCGGCCCGAAGCTCTCGCCGACCAGGTCGTACGCCTTGCGCGCGTCCGTCCCGGCGGCCTGCGAACCGGCGCTCGGCAGACCGAGGTCCAGGCTCGCGGCGGGCACCGCCAGGGTGCCCAGCCCGGCCAGTGCGACCAGCAGGACGGGCAGCGGGCGGCGGACCACGAAGCGGCCCCAGCGCTCGCCCAGGGTGGTGCGGCCGTTGGCGGTCAGGGCCCGCTTCCAGATCGGCAGCCGGTCGATGGCCCGGCCGGTGAATCCCAGCACGGCGGGCAGCAGCGTGATCGCGACCAGGACGGCCACCACCACGGCCCCGGAGGCGGCCAGACCCATCACGGTGAGGAAGGGGACGCCCGCGACGGCGAGTCCGGCGAGCGCGACGACCACGGTCAGGCCGGCGAAGACGACGGCGCTGCCGGCGGTCGCGGTGGCGCGGGCTGCGGCCTCCTCCGGCTCCAGGCCCTCGTCCAGGTGGCGGCGGTGCCGGAAGAGGATGAACAGCGCGTAGTCGATGCCGACGGCGAGGCCGACCATCAGGGCCAGCACCGGCGCGGTGGTGATGATCTCGAAGGAGCCGGTGAGCGCCAGCAGGCCGGCCATCGTCACGCCGACGCCGACCAGCGCGGTCAGCAGCGGCAGCCCGGCGGCGACCAGCGTGCCGAGGGTCACCACCAGCACCAGCCCGGCCACCACCAGGCCGATCGCCTCGCTGCCGCCCTCGATCCGGGCCATCGTGTTGTACGCGTCGCCGCCGAAGGCCACGTCCAGCCCGGCCGCGCGGGCCGGCTCGGCGGCGGCCTTCACGGCGTCGCGCTGCTGGTCGGTGACGTCGGCGAGCTTGTGGTCGAACGAGACCAGCGCGAGCGCGACCTTCCCGTCCGGCGAGAGCGCGCCGGTGGCGTACGGGTCCGGCACCGCGGCCACGCCCGGCACCTGGGCGATCCGGGCGACGGCCTCGCCGACCGCCCGGCCCGCCTCGGGCGTCCCGATGCCGCCGGGCGCACCGGCGGAGAAGACGACCTGCGCGGAGCCGTGGCCCTGCGCCGGGAAGGTGTCCTTGATCCGGTCCAGGGTGGCCTGCGCCTCGGTGCCCGGGACCTTGAACTCATCGGTGGTCTTGCCGGCGAAGGCGCCCGCGGCCCCGCCGATGGCGATGAGCAGGGCGATCCAGACGGCGACGACGGCCCGTCGTCGCCGGAAGCAGTATCGGCCCAGTCGGTACAGGTACGTGGCCATCGGCGGTCCCTCGGGTCGGTCAGGGCAGGTCGCGTCCCACCGTAGACCGAACTTTGTCGGGTGACAAAGTTGACCGACAAGATCATGCGACACAGTTGCCCGCTCGTGGCGCTACCCTGGCTGGATGGCTCACGTCCCCGCCTCCGAACGCCGACCGCAACTGGTCCAGGCCGCGATCGACCTGATGACCAGGGAGGGAATCGCGGCCGGCAGCACCCGCGCGATCGCGGCCGAGCTGGGCGTGGCACAGGCGACGGTGCACTACACCTTCGGCACCAAGAAGGACCTCTACCGGGCGGTCGTCCAGCAGCTGAAGTCCGACTTCGTCGGCGAGGTGCGCGCCGCCTCCCCCGGCGACGGCGCGTTCGGCGAACAGGTCCGCACCCTGGTGCACGCGCTCTGGGAGGCCGCCACCGGCGAGCACGGGCGCTGCGTGCTGCTGAGCGAGTTCGGGGCGCTGGCCATGCGCGACCCGGACATGCAGGAGATCATGCTCGGGCTCCAGCACGACATCGAGGGCACCGCCACCGAGATGCTCAGCGCCCTCGCGGCCGCCCACGGCCTGCCCCTGGCGCTGCCCGCCCGCCGGATCGCCGTCCACTTCCTCAGCGGCTTCGACGGCCTGACGGCCCGCCACCTCACCCTGCACCGACCCGGCGAACGCCCCGACCAGGACACCCTGGAGGCGCTGGAGCTCCTGGTCGCGACGACGGTCGGGCTCTGTCTGGGCACCCCGGCAGCGGAACTCCGCTAGGGCCCTAGGAGGCGATCCGCACCGGCAGCTCGACCAGCACCTCGCGCAGCGCGGCCGCGAAGCGCTCGTACTCGGCGCTGCGGGCCGAGCCCGGCCGGACGGCCAGCCCGATCCGGCGGCCGGGCGCCGGGGCGGCGAAGCGGACGGCGGCCAGCCGATCGGTGCGCCCGGCCTCGACGTCCAGCGCGGTGGCGGGCAGCAGGGTCACCCCGAGGCCCCCGGCGACCAGCTGGACCAGGGTGGACAGGCCGGCTGCGCGGGTGGTCGAGCCCACCGGGGCCGCGCCGACCTCGCGGCAGATGTCCAACGCCTGGTCGCGCAGGCAGTGACCCTCCTCCAGCAGCAGGACTTCCAGGTCGAGCAGCACGTCGCGCGGCACGTCGATCCGCCCGGCGAGCGGGTGGCCGGGCGGGGTGAGCAGGACGAAGTCCTCGTCGAACAGCGGGATGTCCCTGGTCGGCGAGGCCCCGCCGGCCGGCAGCGCGAGCAGCAGGACGTCCAGCCGCCCGGCGGCCAGGCCCTCCAGCAGCGACGGGGTGCGCTCCTCGTGGACGTGCAGCTCCAGGTCCGGGAAGCGGTCGCGGACCAGCCGCAGCACGGTGGGCAGCAGGTAGGGCGCGACGGTCGGGATGACGCCCAGGTGCAGCGGCCCGGTGAACGGGCGGCGGGCGGCCTCGACCTCCTCGGTGAGGGCCTGCAGCGAGGCGAGCACCCGACGGGCGTGCTGGTGCACGCGCTCCCCCAGCGGGGTGACGATCACCTTGCGCGTCGTACGCTCGACCAACTGCGCGCCCAGCGACTCCTCCAGCGCCGCGACCGCCCCGGACAGTGCGGGCTGACTGGTCCCGGTGGCGGCGGCGGCCTCCCGGAAGTGCCGGTGCTCGGCCACCGCGACGAAGGCCCGCAGCTGGGCGACGGTCGGGGTGCGCGGGCTGCGGACTGTGGTGCTCGCCACAGTCGGATCGGTCTTGGCGCCGGCGCCCTTGCGGGGGCCCGGCCGCGACGTGGGGGTTTCGGTACTGATAGCAATCTCCGATCAGACACATCCAGTCTAGCTATTTCCCTGATCAGTCCACGATGTGGAATGGTGGGTGTTGTCCGGAATCCGGACAAACTCCCCTCATCTATTTCAGGAGAAGCGAACGTGCTCACGATCGGTGACAAGTTCCCCGAGTTCGACCTCAAGGCCTGTGTCGACCTGGATGCCGCGAGCGCCTTCGCCGACATCAACCACAAGTCCTACGAGGGCAAGTGGAAGGTCGTCTTCTTCTGGCCGATGGACTTCACCTTCGTCTGCCCGACCGAGATCGCCGCGTTCGGCAAGCTGAACGACGAGTTCGCCGACCGTGACGCCCAGATCCTCGGTGTCTCCGGCGACTCCGAGTTCGTGCACCACGCCTGGCGCAAGGACCACAAGGACCTGCGCGACCTGCCCTTCCCGATGCTGGCCGACATCAAGCACGACCTGATGCGCGACTGCGGCGTCGAGAACGAGGACGGCACCGCCCAGCGCGCCGTCTTCATCGTCGACCCGAACAACGAGATCCAGTTCGTCATGGTGACCGCCGGCTCCGTCGGCCGTAACCCCAAGGAGGTCCTGCGGGTGCTGGACGCCCTGCAGACCGACGAGCTGTGCCCGTGCAACTGGAACAAGGGCGAGGACACCCTCGACGCCCAGGCCCTGCTGGCGGGCTGACCCATGGCTCTCGACGACCTGAAGGCCGCCCTCCCGGACTACGCCAAGGACCTCAAGCTCAACCTGGGCTCGGTCATCGGCAACTCCGACCTCCCCGCCCAGCAGCTCTGGGGCACGGTGCTGTCCTGCGCGATGGCCACCCGCAGCCCCGGTCTGCTGCGCGAGCTGGAGCCCGAGGCCAAGGCCAACCTCTCCCCGGAGGCGTACACCGCCGCCAAGGGCGCGGCCGCGATCATGGGGATGAACAACGTCTACTACCGGACGCTGCACCTGCTCTCCGACAAGGAGTACAGCACGATGCGGGCCGGTCTGCGGATGAACATCATCGGCACCCCGGGCGTCGAGAAGGTCGACTTCGAGCTCTGGTGCTTCGCGGTCTCGGCCATCAACGGCTGCGGGCAGTGCCTCGACTCGCACGAGGCCGTCCTGCGCAAGGCCGGCGTCGAGCGCGAGGTCGTCCAGGCCTCGATGAAGATCGCCGCCGTCCTCCAGGCCGTGGCCGGCGTCCTCGACTCCGAGGCCGCCCTGGCCGCCGCCGGCGCCTGACGTACCCCGGCACCCCGACGGGCCCCTCCCGGACACCACGTCCGCGAGGGGCCCGTCGTCGTTCTCCCCGGCCGGCGGGGCCGGTACGGCCGGGCCGACCGGTGGCGGGGTCAGTCGGTAGCGGGCGCGGCCGACGGGGCGGGGTGGGCGGCCGCCGAGCGCTCAGCCGTACGCC
>NZ_JBHVFE010000549.1:0-5404 GCF_042801945.1 Kitasatospora sp. NPDC057542 | reverse complement strand
TGGCGGTCCTGCCCACGCCGGGGAAGTCACCGGGAACATCTCGCTGACCTGCAGGTACGACGGGATCAGCCGCGAATGAACCTGGCTCCCCTCATCAGGCCCCCCTTCGAATCGATCATCTATAGGCTGGCGTGGTGACTGATGAGCAAGAGCAGGTGCAGCCGTCGGGAGTGTGGGCCACGGCAGTGGGGGTGGCCAGGGTGCGGGCGCTGGAGACCGAGCGGGAGAACGCGCTGTTCCACGACCCACTGGCGCAGGCCTTCGCCACCGCCGGCGGCCTGTGGCCCTCATCGCCGCCACCCGATGACGAGGCCGCGCGACGCCGCCGGCTGGCCGTGTCGTTCTCCATCGTCATCAGGACGAAGTTCCTCGACGACCTGTTGCAGCAGGCCTCCGCGTCCGGGGTCCGACAGGTCGTGCTGCTCGGCGCCGGCATGGACAGCCGGGCCTTCCGGATGGACTGGCCCGAGGGCACCCGGCTGTTCGAGGTCGACACCGCCGCGCCACTGGACTTCAAGGCTTCGGTGCTGCGCCAGGAGCGGGCCGTCGCACGCTGCGAGCGGATCACCGTCGCGGTGGATCTACGCGAGGACTGGCCAGGCGCGCTGGCCGCCGCAGGGCACGACCCGGCCGTGCCGACCGTGTGGATCGCTGAAGGACTCCTGATCTACCTGCCCGAGGACGCGGTGGAGCTACTGCTGGCCCGGATCAGCACACAGTCGGCGGCAGGCAGTCGGATGGGGCTGACATTGGGCTCGCCCGGCGTGATCGAGCGCTTCGGCGCGGACGCCGCGCCGGGATCGGCGGCGTCCATGTGGGTCTCGGAGATGCCCGACGACCCGGTGGGCTGGCTGGCCGGGCACGGCTGGGAGGCCGAGAGCCACACCCTGCGCGAGCGCGCTGCCGCCTACGGCCGCCCGATCAGCACCCCGCCGCAGCGCGAGGAGCGGCCCGGCGGGCTGATCTCAGCGGTCCGCCGGTAAAGCGCCTCCCGGTTCCCTGGATGATCGCGCTGCCGCCGGGGCAGGCCCGCCGCCGGATCGTGAAACCGGTGGTCCGGCCCGGACGACAGGACGGCCCGGACGGGGGCGTGTCGGGCAGGGCGGGCGGCGGGTGCGGAAGTCGGGTACCGGCGCGGCGATGAGTTTTTCGGCCCCGGCAGGTCTACATCTCGACGGGAACGACCAACTCATCGGGAGAGAGACATGGGCCTCATCCACATCGAACTGTTCGCGACCCTCGACCTCGTCGGGCAGGCGCCCGGCGGACCCGACGAGGACCCGGCGGGGTTTCCCTTCGGCGGCTGGCAGGCGCCCCTGCTGAGCGCGGTCACCGGGGCGCAGATCCTTGCCGCGTACGAGGGCACGGACGCCCTGCTGCTCGGCCGGCGGACGTACGACATCTTCGCCGCCTACTGGCCGCACCAGAAGGACGGCGAGATCGCCGAGCTCTTCAACCGCGTCCCGAAGTACGTGGCCTCCCGCGGCACCCCCGACCTCCCGTGGGCGGGATCCACGCTGCTGGGCCCGGACCTGGCGGACGCGGTGCGCGAGGTCCGCGACCGGCACGAGCACGTGAAGGTCGTCGGGAGCCTGGACCTGGTGCAGACCCTCCTGCGGGAGAAGCTCTTCGACCGTCTCGACCTGTGGGTGCACCCGATCGTGCTCGGCGTCGGGAAGAAGGTGTTCGACGGCGGCGCGGTGCCCACGAACCTCACGCTCCTCGAACCGCCGGTGGCCGGCCCGCAGGGCACCGTGTTCCTGCGCTACGGGCTCGCCGACGGCACGCCCCGAACGGGCGACATGAGCGCGCCCGGCCGCGGCCTCGGGCGCGACGACGTCCGCTGATCCGATGACCGCCGTCACCGCCGACGGGGTCGCCCTGGGCGTCGAGTCGTTCGGTGACGCCGACGCGCCGCCGGTCCTGCCGGAGGCCCCTGAGGTTCCGTCAGTCGCGGCTGGATCGGCGGACCGGTGACGACGGGTACCGGCGGTGAGGCGGTGTCAGTGACGGCGCATACGGTGTGCCCCGTACCCGAGGCCAGGAGGGTGGCATGCGCGGTGTCATCCGGCACGACCCGCACGAGGAGACCCCGCCGGTGATCGACTACCCGAACCCCAACGTGGACGAATGGGCCGCTGAGCTCCGGGGCTTCGCCGAGCGGATCGTGAGCAGTCTGGGCGGCGACCCGCAATGGCTGCGCACCAACCCCGACTGGGCGATCGCCCTGGTCGACCGGGGAATCGCCGAGGACTTCGACCCGACAGTCATGGACGAGGACGACCGGCACCGGTTCCGGGGCATGCTCATGGCCGTCACCGGCGAGTTCCTGCTCAACGCGCACGGCGCCCACTGGGCGTGGCTGCTCGACGACACGTCACCGCTCGGCGGGCGCTGGGTGGTCACCGGTTTCACCCACCCCCTCGGCCAGAAGACCCATCCCGTGGACATCGGGCGGATCTCCGACGATGCGCTGTCTCTCCGCCAGGTCCAGGTGATCGACTTGATCAACACCGCCGAGCGTGAGTCCGGCCTGCGGGTCATCGCTTGACAGCCCCTCGCACAGTCGGACACCGGACCGGCGGCCGGCAGCCGGCGGCGGGTGTGCCGACACGGCCTTCGGCGCTCCCTTCCCCTCCCGGCCCGGCGGCAGCTCACCGCCGGGGCCGGCCGTCCGTGACCGGCACGTCGCTCCCGGCCGGCAGCCGGGCCAGTTCCTCCATCGCCTCGCGCTCGATCCGTGCCAGCTCGCCCAGCAGCCCGCCGGCCCGCTCCAGCGGCTCCTGGTCCCCCGACTCCCCGGCCGCGCCGACCAGTCGGGCCACCTCGCTCCAGCCCGCCGCGGCCTCGGCGTACCAGTCGCGGGCGGTGCGCACCCGGGGGTCGTCGAGCAGTTCGGCGCACTCGGCGAGGAAGTCCCGGTAGAGGTTGCGGAACAGTGCGCCGCCCGTCCCGGCCAGCTCCATCATCCGTGCGGCCTGCGGCAGTCGGAGCGCCGGCTGGTCGGCCCTGGCCAGCCAGCCCGGCACCAGGGCAGCGGCCTTGGCGATGCCGCGGTGGCCGAGGTTGGCGATCGGCGGGTGCAGGAAGGCCGCCGCGCAGTCGGCCATCGCCGGAGCCAGCAGGTCACGTACGTCCGGCAGTTCGCCGTGCAGGGCGAGCGTGAAGGAGCGGTGGCGGGCGGTCATCGGGCCGCGTTCGGCGCGCGCCGCCGCGAGCGAGGCCAGGCTGGTGGTGACCGCGCCGCCCTGTTGCGCGGTGTCCACCAGGTGGGCGTCGGTCGCGTCGTAGCCGCGCATCGCGACCACGTGCCCGCCGAAGTGCACCCGGGAGGTGAAGTACTCCAGGTGGTAGCTGTCCAGTTGGAGTCCGACCGGGCGTCCGGTGTCCAGCTCGGCGGCCACGTTGCGCCAGGCCCGGCCGGCGGAGGCGGTCTCCCGGACGTCCAGCTCCAGACCGAGCCGGGCGGCCAGGGCGCGGGTCAGCTCGAAGGGCTTGACCCGGCCGCCGAGGAACGGGAAGTCCAGCCCCTTGCCGTCCCAGTAGACGAACGACAGCCCGGCCCCGAGCCCGAACAGCATCGGCTCGGACAGCACGACGCCCTCGTGGCGCAGCAGCACGTCCAGCGCCGTCGTCTCGCAGTGCTTCCCGCCGCGCGGCTGCGTCATGCCGCTTCCTCCGTCCGCTCCTCGACCCGGACCACCAGGCGGGTCGCCCACTCCTGCTCCGGGGCCTCCCCCGGTCCGACCAGGTACGCCTCCCGCACCGGCGCCAGCGGCCGCAGTCCGCGCTCGTGCACGGCGGCCAGCAACGCATGGTAGGCGAACGGCAGTTGGGAGTACGGGCCGTGGTGGACCGTCTCCACCACCGGGCCGCCGGGCAGCAGCTCGCGTTCCAGGCCGCCGGGCAGCCTGCGGGGCCCGCCCGCCTCGCCCGCCTCGGCTGCCTCCTCCACCTTGTCCGGCTCGGCGCCGACCGCGATGCGCATGCCCTCGGCGAGGTCCAGCGGGAACAGCCCCCACAGCGGGGGCCGCCAGGGCGTGCCGTGCAGTCCTGCCAGCAGCCGGCCGACGCACGCGCCGATCCGCTCTGCCAGCTCGCCCGGCCCGGCCACCGCCCGTACGACGACGAGCTGCCGCTCCGGCTCCCGCCCGAGGGCGATCTCGTACCCGGGCAGTCCGCCGCCGGCCGCGAGGCGTTCCAGCAGCTCCAGGCGGGCCCGGTCGCGGGTGATCCGCTCGGCGACCCGGTCGCGTTCGGCGCGCAGCAGGCCGGCCCGCTCCGGCTCGGCGGCCGCCAGGGTCGCGGCGATCACCGCGAGCGGCACGTCGAGGTCGCGCAGCAGCGCGACGGTGAGCGCGTCGCGCGCCTGCCCGGGGGCGTAGTAGCGGTACCCGGTGGCGGGGTCGACCCTGGCCGGGGGCAGCAGGCCGGTGTCGTCGTAGTGGCGGAGCTGTTTCACGCTCAGCCGGCAGAGGCGGGCGAAGCGCCCGATGGTGAGGAAGTCGTCCTGGTCTCGCACGGGCCCATCGTGGACCCTCCCGCTGTGGGAGGGTCCATCCCGCGCGCCCGGCCGGACTGCCGGCGGGACGGGAGAGCGCTGCCGCGCGTGTCGTCGTCGGTATCGACCGAAGTGCTGCCGTCGTCGATGAAGCCGGAGGTCTCCACGCCCGTACCTCTGTCCCTCGTTCGGAGCTGTTGTAGTCGTCGGCAGGCTGACGCTGAGTCCGTATCCTTCGGGGCGTGACGCTGATAGAGGTTGGTCCTGGGCAGGTTGAGCTCGTCGTCCGCGGGGCGGCGGGTTCGCCGGACGCTCGCGTGCGGTTGTTCGATTGGGCGAGGGAGGACGAGTACCACGTTGTCTTCGGTGTCGAGGCGCGTGATGACGGGGTGCAGGCTCGGATCGAGGCTGTGGGGGTGACCGTCTGGGACCGGCTGGACGACTTCTTCGACGGCCTCGCGCAGGACTTCCGTGGTTGGGAAGGCGAGAGGGTCTGGACGAACAACCATCTGGTTGTGGCCGCGAGCTTCGGTCGCGGTGGTCATGTGCGCTTGAGTTGGACGCTGCGGGCCGACGTCTTCAACAACGGGTGGGAGTGCACGGTGTCGACGGTTGTCGAGGGCGGCGAAGAGATGAGCGCGCTTGCTGCGGATGTGCGGGCATTCCTGGGCCAGGGGTAGGCCGGGGGCGGCCATTCTGGCTTCCTTCAGCGCGGCTTGCTGCTCGTGGGCAGTTGGTGGACGTTGTCGGGGAGCTGTCGGGCTCTGCGGAGCTCCCGACCTGCGCGAGGAATTCGAGAAGGCCCGAGAAGCGGTCAACGGCATCCCGGCCGCGTTCCAAAGCCTCCACGTCAGGGCCACCGACCTTCCCTGCAGGGCCGGGGGAAGCCGATCGGCGGCGGCC
>NZ_JBHVFE010000548.1:0-5444 GCF_042801945.1 Kitasatospora sp. NPDC057542 | reverse complement strand
TGAGCAGGAAGCGCATCCGGGCCTGGACGGACTGCGGGATCGGGCGGGTGCGCTCGGCACGCTCCAGGCCCTCGTCGAGCTCGCGGCTCACGCTGTTCCTTCCCGGCCGCCGGGGCGGCGGTCACTGCCGGTGGTCGTGGTGGGCGGCCCGCCGGTCGGTGCCGGCGGGCCGCGTGGGGGGCGGCTACTCGTCGACGGACGCCTGGCCGCCGGGCTTCATGTGCCGTCCGGGGTTGGCGCCGCCGGCTCCTCCCCCGGGCCGCGGTCCTGGGCGAGCGGGTGCACGTCCGGGACCTCCGGCGGTGCCGGGTCGAAGGCGTCCTTGGGCCGGGAGCCCTCCACCGGGCCGGACGTCCAGCCGGTCTCGGTGCGCAGCGCGCGGGTCGGCGGGCGCAGCGCGGTGCACGTCTTGAGTCACATTCACGCGGACGGGCAGCATCGGACCGCCCCGCGGGCAGGAGCCCCCACGCTCGTTCGCGCCCGGCCGGTTTCGGGAAACCGGCCGCGGACGGGTGGCCGCTGGCCGCTCCGGCATGCCCCTTCTTCAGGGAGGCGGCAGGCGGCGGGGGTGCCGGCATTCACGTGCCGGCACCCCGTGCGGTACGACGGCGTTCGCCGCGGCGGCCGCGGGGCTCAGTGCCGGCGGGCGCCGGCGAGCCGGGTGTCGGCGAGGGCGGTCGGGGCGGCGCCGAGCCACCAGGTGGGGTCGGCGCTGCCGTCGGTGGTGCGGCCGTCGCGGTGGACATAGTGGCGCACGTCCCGTCCGGGGTCGGCGAACTCCCCGGCGAGGGCCCGCTCCAGCCACTCCGCCCCGAAGCGGAAGACCTCGGCCGCCACTCCCCCGAGGGGGTGGAACTCGTCCTCGTAGACCCGCAGTTCCTTCGGCGCCCGGATGCGCTCGAAGTTCTCCAGGGCCTGGCCGAGGTCGGTGAGCTCGTCGAACTCGCCGATCCCGTACAGCACCGGGCAGGTGATGTCGGCCACCAGGTCGCCCAGCGGCATCCGGTGGGCGAGGTCGCGGTCGAAGGCCTCTTCGTCGGTGTACCCGGCCATGTACATGTAGTTGTTCTTGAAGGTCGGCTGGGCGCGCTCGAAGATCGTCGTGAAGTCGCCGGTGACGGCCTCGAAGGCGGCGAGGGCGGCCAGGCGGCGGTCGGTGGCGGCCGCCCGGGATCCCCAGTAGCCGCTCATCGAGATGCCGAACATGCCGATCCGGTCGGCGTCGACCTCCGGGAGCGCGGCCAGGTGGTCGAGGTAGCGGCCGATCGCGCGCTCGTAGTTGGCGAGGTCGACGGTCAGCCCTCCGGCGCGACTCTCGCCCTGGCCCGGTCCCTCGATGGACAGCGCGACCATGCCGCGCGAGGTGTAGTAGCGCTCGGCCGCCCAGATGTAGTCCTCCTTGATCATGTCCATTCCGGGGCCGAGGATGACGGCCGGCGCGTTCTCGACCCGGCCGGCCGGCAGGTGCAGCAGGGCGAAGATCCGCGAGCCCTCGAAGTCCAGCTCCACCCGCCGCACCCGGCCCTCGCGCAGCGCGCCCAGGCGCGCCACGCAGTGGTCGGCACGTTCGCGCATGGCCGCCTTGCGCGGGTCGGCCGCGTCGAAGAGCGAGTACTGCGCCCTGCCCCACATCACCGCCGCCCTCAGGTAGAGGTCGGCGGCGGTCTGCGCGAAACCGCCGCGCTCGTGGTGGGCGGCGCGCTCCTCGGCCTGGCCGGCCACTGTCGCCCAGGCCTTGGGCAGCATCGCGCCGCTCCTGACCAGTGCGAAGACCTTGGCGAAGTCGGTGTGGTCGTGGCCCAGTTGTTCCATGGTTCCGACGGCTTCGGGGTGCAGCGCGTCGAAGCCGCCCTGGGCGAGGGCGGTGTCCAGGGCCCAGCTCTGGCCGGTCGAACGGGTGGTCATGGGGGTCTCCTCTGCGAGCCAAGTTAGCTAAGTACTTAATGAATAAGTACTTAGCTATTAAGTACCGAGGCTAGGCTGCTGTCAACCCGCCGACCCGCCGAGGAGGACCGACCATGGCCGAGCCGCCACCCGCCGACGACCGCGCCCGGGCGCTCGACCGCCTGGCCCGCGCCGCCTACCGCCTCAGCGCCGCCGACGCCCGGCTGCGCGGACGCGCCACCCGCACCCCGGGCGCCCTCTCCCTCACCCATGCCCGGGCCCTGCGCACCCTGGCCGAACAGGGCCCCCTCACCATCAGTCAGCTCGCCTCCGGCACCGAGACCACCGGCGCCGCCACCACCCAACTGGTCAACGGCCTGGTCGCGGCCGGCTACGTCACCCGCACCCGCCAGCCCGAGGACAAGCGCTCCGTCCTGGTCACCCTCACCGACACCGGCCGGGCCCGGCACGACCAGCGCCGGCAGGCACTGGCCGAAGCCCTGCACACCGACCTGGGCGACTACGACGACGACGCCCTCGACCGGGCCACCGAGGTACTGCAGCGGCTGTCCGCCGTCTACGACCGGCTTTGAGGACGGGACGGCCGCCGGGGCCCGCCTGACGGCACACGCCTCAGCTGGCGCTGCCGGCCGACCTGATGGTGTCCGGCCTAGGCGTCGGCCGGCACGGAGTGGACGGTTGAACCGTTGCGTTCCTTGCGGATGTGCAGCTGGGTGGTACGGGCGAACGGTCCGAACGCGGTGACGGTCATGGTGTGCAGGCGCATCAGAGTGCCTCTCCCCGGGCGGTGACGCGGACGTGTTCGATGCCGCGGCGCAGCAGGTCCCGTTCGGGTTCGGTGGCGTCGGCATGGGTGACGTGGCGCAGGAGACATCAACTTCCGCCGGAATTCCGTCTGGTTTGGATCATGTGTGATCCGGAGCGGACAATGAGGGTGCGGCAGATGTTCCAGCACCGACGTGGCGGGCATTCCCGTGAGCCGGCCGACCATCCTTGCGGGGCTCAGGGGGCGGTGAACAGCCCGGGGAAGGCCGGGGCCAACCACGGTCGGCGGCCCCAGGCGAACACCCTGCCGCGGACGAGGGCGCCGGTGGCGGTGCAGCGGCCCAGCGCGAGGAGGAGGAACGTCACCGGCTCGACGAGGATCGTGCAGTCCGGGCGGCGCGGCGGCTCCTGGCTCACCACGGCGGCACCGTCCGTGAAGGTCACCGCGAACCCGCCCACGCCTCGGACCCGCAGCCGGTAGCAGGCGCTGTGGCCGGCCGCGGTCCGCGCGTCCGTCACCCGTGGCATGGCCGTTCGCAGGAACGGCATCGTCAGTTCGACACGCTGCCGGTCGATCGGGTGCGGCCGGCCGAGGGCGACGGCGATGTCGTAGAGGTGGCCCAGCATGTGGGTCAGCAGGTAGGCGCCGAGGGTGTTCAGGTCCATCCGGCCGAGCGGGGTCAGCACCGGCTCGGTGCCCGCGCGCGGGCCGGCCGCCGCCGCGAACTCCCGTGCCTGCCGGGCGATCTCCTCCGCGAGCACGGCCGGGTCCCGCTCGGGCCGCTCGGCCAGCGAGGCCGCGTTCGCCGCGGCCAGCGACGCCGGGGTGCCGTCCCCGTACGGCCGTTCCTCGCCGGCGGCCAGTGCGGCCATCAGCTCGTTGGCCATCGCCAGGTGGGCGGCCGCCTCGGCGACCGTCCACGCGGAGCCGGGAATCCGGGTGTCGCCGCGGCAGCCGGCGAGCAGGGCGACGGCCTCGTCGCCGACCGCGGCGACCGCCTCGAAGAGCGCGGTGCGCGCGGCAGCGGGAGAGTGCTGGGGGGACGTCATGGTGGTGAAGACTGGACGACTCCCGCACCGCTGTCCAGATCCGCGGCACGGACGGGCAAAGGGCCGGTGCGGAGCCCGGAAGCGGGCGTTCGGCGGCACGGTCGGCGCATCCCCGCTGCGGCGGGCAACCCGAACCGCCTCCCACCGCGTCGAGGTGCCGTGAGAGGAAGAACGAGACAGCGGCCCGGGCGGCCGCCACGGCAGACGGGAACGGCACGGGCACCATGGCGGGGACGGCAGGATGACGAACGCGATACCGCCGGACTTCGAGGAGTTCGTCGCCGCCTGCGGGCCGAAGCTCCTGCGGGTGGCCTGGCTGCTGACCGGCGACCCGCACCAGGCCGAGGACCTGCTGCAGACGGCGCTCGCCAAGGTCTGGCCCCAGTGGAGGCGCATCGCCCCCAACCGGCCCGAAGCGTACCTGCGGAAGGTCCTGGTGAACTGCCACATCTCCTGGTGGCGGCGCCGGTGGACCGGGGAACTGCCGCACGGCGAGCTGCCGGAGCCGCCGACGGGCACCGACCCGTTCGACGGGGTGGTGCTCGGCCAGGTGGTCGCCGAGGCCGTGCGGTCGCTGCCGCCGCGCCAGCGGGCCGTGGTGGTGCTCCGCTTCTTCGAGGACCTCGGCGTCCGCCGAAGTGCTGCGCTGCAGCACGGGCACCGTCAAGAGCCAGACGCACCGGGCGCTCGCCGCTCTGCGGGGCCGGCTGCCGGCTCGCGAACTCCTGCTGGACGGGGGACCTCATGAGTGGAACTGACCTGTTCGGCCCGCACGGACCGACCGACGACGGGCAGGACGAGGAGGAGCTGCGGATCCTGCTCCACCAGGCCGTCCCGGCCCTGACCTCGCCGGATGACCGGATGGAACGCGTCCTCGCCCGCGTCGACCGAGCCAGGCGCCGGCGGCGGGTGGCCGGGCTCGCGGCCGGGCTGACCGTCGGCCTCACCGCCGCCGTGCTGGCCGCCGCGCCCGCACTCGCACCCGCACCCGTGCGGGGAGCCGGGCTGGGGCCGGCCGGATCCGTGTCCGCCCCGGCCCCGGCAGTGTCGGCCCAGCCGTCGCCGGTGCTGGCGCCGTCGTCGCCGCCACCACCGTCGGGGAGACCGCCCGGCTCGACCGGGACGGCGATCTTCTTCCCGCTGTTCCCGGAGATGGTCGTCGATACGCCGGCGAACTGGCACACCCTGGCCGCCGTGACCACCGACCCTCAGGAGCGGTTCGGCTACCTCGGCACCCAACCACTCGGGGCGGGACCGTCGTGCACGGCGGATCCCGCCCGATGCCCGCTCTCCGTACGGCTGCCCACCGGCGGCGCCGTCCTCACCTTCCGCTTGGTGGACGACCAGGGGCCAGCCGCCAAGCTCGGCGCGTCCCCGCCCGGGCTCACCGGCACGGAGATCGACAAGGACTGCGCGGCGCTCGGCGGCAGCCGCAGCCTGACCGGCCTGCGCAGCATCGACCACGGCGCCCGGGCAGCTCTGGTCGAGATGACGGCCTGCCTGCGGCAGCCGTCCGAGCCGACGCTGCGGCAGGTGCAGCAGGTCTTCGACTCCATCCGGTCCGCCCCGGCGGGCAGCCGGTCGTCGGGCGCCGTGAGCCCGGCGGCGGCGCCGTAGGACCGCATCGCCGGCGACTCGGGCGGTCCGGCCGTATGCGCGGGCCCGCCGGCGGCTCGGCAGCAGGCTGTCCGCCCATGGCTGCGCCGCGGTCCGTCCCCCTCGAC
>NZ_JBHVFE010000547.1:0-5449 GCF_042801945.1 Kitasatospora sp. NPDC057542 | reverse complement strand
GGCGGCCCCAGCGCCGTGTCCGTACCCCCGTTCGGGGGTGGCGGCGCGGGGCCGGGGCCGCGAGCATGGTCCCTGTCCCGCACCGCCGTCCCCAGGAGCCAGCCCGTGCCGACCACGCCGACCCCACGCAGCTACGCCTCCGGCACCTCGGACGTCCCGCTGCTCGGCGACACCATCGGGGAGAACCTCGACCGCGCGGTGCGCGCCCACCCCGAGCGCGACGCCCTGGTCGACCGGGCCACCGCCCGCCGCTGGACCTACGCCGAACTCGGAGCCGACGTCGACGCCCTGGCGCTCGGCCTGCTGGAACTCGGGATCGCCAAGGGGGACCGGGTCGGCATCTGGGCCCCCAACTGCGCCGAGTGGACACTCGCCCAGTACGCCACCGCCAAGCTCGGCGCGATCCTGGTCACCGTCAACCCGGCCTACCGTGACCACGAGTTGGAGTACGTGCTGAACCAGGCCGGCATCCGGCTGCTGGTCGCCGCCGAGCGCTTCAAGACCTCGGACTACGCCGGGATGATCGAGGAAGTCCGGCCCCGCTGCCCCGAGTTGGAGCGCGTCCTGCTGCTCGGCAGCCCCGCCTGGGACGCCGTGCTCGCCGCCGGGAGGACGGCTGACCGAACCCGACTCGCCGAGCGCCAGGGCGAGTTGGCCCCCGATGACCCGATCAACATCCAGTACACCTCCGGGACGACCGGCTTCCCCAAGGGTGCGACGCTCTCGCACCACAACATCCTCAACAACGGCTACTTCGTGGGCGAGCTGCTCGCCTACACCGAGCAGGACCGGATCTGCATCCCGGTACCCTTCTACCACTGCTTCGGCATGGTGATGGGCAACCTGGCGGCCACCTCGCACGGCGCCTGCATGGTCATCCCGGCCCCCTCCTTCGAGCCCGGCGCCACCCTGGCCGCCGTCGCCGCCGAGCGCTGCACCTCGCTGTACGGCGTGCCGACCATGTTCATCGCCGAGCTGGCCGACCCGGACTTCGACCGCTACGACCTCGGCAGCCTGCGCACCGGCATCATGGCGGGCTCGCCCTGCCCGAGCGAGGTGATGAAGGAGGTCATCGGGCGGATGGGCATGACGCAGGTCTCCATCTGCTACGGGATGACCGAGACCTCGCCGGTCTCCACCCAGACCCGGGTCGACGACCCGGTCGAGCGGAGGGTCACCACGGTGGGCCGGGTCGGTCCGCACCTGGAGGTCAAGGTGATCGACCCGGCCACCGGCCGTACCGTCCCGCGCGGCGAACCCGGCGAGCTGTGCACCCGCGGCTACTCCGTCATGCTCGGCTACTGGGGCGAGCCCGAGCGCACCGCCGAGGCCGTCGACGCCGCCCGCTGGATGCACACCGGGGACCTCGCGGTGATGGACGAGGAGGGCTACCTCGCCATCACCGGCCGGATCAAGGACATGGTGATCCGCGGCGGCGAGAACCTCTACCCGCGCGAGATCGAGGAGTTCCTCCACACCCACCCGGACATCCTCGACGTCCAGGTGATCGGTGTCCCCGACACCAAGTACGGCGAGGAGCTGATGGCCTGGATCCGGATGCGGGAGGGCGCCGAGCGGCTCACCGCCGAGACCGTCCGCGCGTACTGCACCGGCCGGCTCGCCCACTTCAAGATCCCGCGCTACGTGCACGTGGTCGAGGAATTCCCGATGACGGTCACCGGGAAGATCCGCAAGGTCGAGATGCGGGCGGAGGCCCAGCGCATCCTGGGACTCTGACCGGGGCCCTCCGGCCGGGTGTGTCCGGGGAGCGCGGTGGCCCGCCCGGCGGGAGAGTGTGATCATGCCCCTCGACGTCACAGTGGAACGCCTGATCCCCCTCCCGCCCGCCGCCGTCGCCGCCTACGCGATGGACTGGCGCCACGACTCCGAGTGGACCCGGGCCATCCGCACCGCCACGCTCACCCGGGAGGCCGACACCGGCGGGTTCGGCGTGGGCGCCGAGGTCACCCGGAGCGCGCACTTCCTGGGCCGGCCGACGAGGTACGTGCTGCGCGTGGCCGGCTACCACCCGCCGACGGTGCTCGACATGGTTCCCGTTGCCGGGCCCCTGGCGATGCGCGTCACCTACACCTTCGAGCCCACCCGGGCCGGCACCTTCGCCCGCATCCGCGTCCGCGGCTGCCCGGCCGGCCTCCAGTGCCTCGCCTGGCCCCTGCTCGCCCTCCCGGTCCGTGCCGCCCTGGCCGAGGACCTTCGAGCGCTGGAGGCCCGACTGACCGGGTGACCGCCGTCCGAGGTCCAGCCGTCCCGCAAACCTGCGCCTTCCGTTTCCCCCGCTCGGGTAGGGTGCGCCGACACCACAGCCGGATCGGGAGAGGTACAGCGCATGAGTTCGTCGCCGGCGGCGGCCGGGCCGGGGGAGTTGCGGCGACACCTGGGGGTGTTCGACGCCGTGGTGATCGGGCTGGGCTCGATGATCGGCGCGGGCGTCTTCGCCGCGCTCGCGCCCGCGGCCGGGGCCGCCGGCTCCGGGCTGCTGGTCGGGCTGGCGATGGCCGGCGCGGTGGCGTACTGCAATGCGACCTCCTCGGCCCGGCTGGCCGCCCGCTACCCGCAGTCCGGCGGCACCTACGTCTACGGCCGGGAGCGGCTCGGCGAGTTCTGGGGGTACCTGGCCGGCTGGGGCTTCGTGGTCGGCAAGACCGCCTCCTGCGCCGCGATGGCCCTCACCGTCGGCTCCTACGTCTGGCCCGCCCAGGCCCACGCCGTCGCGGTCGCGGCCGTGGTGGCGCTGACCGCCGTCAACTACGTCGGCGTGCAGAAGGCCGCCTGGCTGACCCGGGCGATCGTGGCCGTCGTCCTGGCGGTGCTCGCCGCCGTGGCCACCGCCTGTCTGACGAGCGGCGAGGCGGACACCGGTCACTGGACCATCGGTGCGGACGCCGGCTTCCACGGTGTGCTCCAGGCTGCCGGTCTGCTGTTCTTCGCCTTCGCCGGGTACGCCCGGATCGCCACGCTCGGTGAGGAGGTCCGCGACCCGCGGCGCACCATTCCCCGGGCGATCCCGCTGGCCCTCGGCATCACCCTGGTCGTCTACGCCGCCGTCGCCCTCGCCGTCCTGGCCGTGCTCGGCCCCGAACGCCTCGCTCACTGCGCCGCGCCGCTCGCCGATGCAGTCCGGGCGGCCGGGGTGCCGGGCCTGGCCCCGGTGGTGCGGGCCGGTGCGGCGGCCGCCGCCCTCGGCTCGCTGCTCGCGCTGATCCTCGGCGTCTCGCGCACCACCCTGGCGATGGCCCGCGACCGTCACCTCCCGCACCCACTGGCTGCTGTCCACCCCCGCTTCGGTGTCCCGCACCGCGCCGAGCTGGCCGTCGGCGCGGTGGTCGCCCTCGCCGCGGCCCTCGGCGACATCCGCGGCGCGATCGGCTTCTCCTCCTTCGGCGTCCTCGCGTACTACGCCGTCGCCAACGCCGCCGCCTGGACCCTCACCCCCGCCGAGGGCCGCCCCCCGCGCGCCGTCCCGTTCCTCGGCACGGCCGGCTGCCTCGTCCTCGCTTTCTCCCTCCCCACCGCCTCCGTCCTCTGGGGCGCCGCCGTCCTCGCCCTCGGCGCCGCCGCCTACTTCGCGCGCAAGGTCCTCACCCGCCGGGCCTGAGCCCGGGAACGCGGACGGCCGGCACGGCCCTACGGTGCCGTCAGCCACCTCCCGGCCAGCCGACGCATCTTCCGCAGTCCGGCGGAGGCTCCCGGCGGACGGACCGCCAGGAACAGGTCGATTTCACGGCATACGCGTTCGGTGTCCTCGCGGTTCTCCGTCACCCGCGCCTTGGCGAGACGCTGCCCCAGCTCGGCGATGACGGCGCCCAGATCGGAGCCGGTGAGGTAGGTCTCGGGATCCACCGCGCCGCTCGCGGATCGCGAACCTGACACCTCCGTCCGACGGGCCTCCGCGAGAGCGGCTCGCCAATAGGACAGCACGGCCTGGACGACCGTCGGTGGAGGCACTACCAGTCCGCGTTCCAGGGCTGCCGCCCGCTCCAACGCTTCGGCGAGTCCGAGCACACCGACACGAGTGCGCTGCCGGCCGAGCTCGTGCATCAGCGACATCAGCTCGCCCTCAGCGGCAAGGGCGCGTTGTTCACGGGCCCAGGTCCGGATCCGCTCGATGTCGGCTGCGTGAGCCCTGCGGATGTCGTGCGGTAGCTGCGGATGCAGTGATTCGAGAGCCTGGGCGACCTCGATCGCGAGTGCGGCATCTCCGAATTTCCTTGCTTCCAGGAACCTCGTCTTCAAATCCTGGTACTTCTTCGTCCTGTCCTCGGCCAGGGCCGAGGAGGGCGCCGCACCGCCAGCCGGGCCGGTGCGGTCCACAAGGGCCAGGATCTGCCGTCGATCGGGCTCCGACAAGGACGAGACGGGTATGCCGACACGCTTGGCGAGATGGTCCCACGTGAGCGTGTAGCCACCTCGGGCGGCTACGACCAGGGCTTGCCGGACCTTGGCGGCTATCGCTTCGAGATCCCTGACGGCCCCGGGCCCGGGCAATGCCTGTTGCCGGCTCGGTACGGGGCTCGGCTCGACCGGAGGGGCCGGGCTGATCGCGGCCGGGGTGACCTTCTTCGCCGACGGCCGAGCGGTGAAAGGGGTGGATATCCCGCTCCTGGTCACCCGGCAGCGGGAGAGGTCCGCCCAGCCGATCTCCGTGCCGGAGAACTGTGTGCCCACCTGTATCGCACGGGCCGTCCCCACCGTCTCGAACTTGATCCGCAGGGCGTATCCGCGCCGATCCATGTCCTCGTACGCGGCAGCGGCCGCCGCGGTCCCGAACAGCCAGTCGACGTGGTCCGCGCCGGATTCGAGCTCCTCGGACATCGACCGCCACGAGTCCACGCTGAGGCTTCCCAGCTGCACCCTGAGCAGGTGCCTTCTCCTACTGCCGGAAAACGCCACCGCACTGTCCCTGCTGCCTGGCTTCCCGATGAGCGACGCGGAGTTGGGAAAACCCTGTGCGTCGAGCCAGGCGGTCAGGTCCCGCTTGGCGAAGAGGTGATCGGCACTGCCGACGCCCGCATGGCGGCGCTGGCAGACGTTGGGAATCCCGTCCGGGTCGGGGAAATGGGCGAAGTGGCACACCCGGTCCAGATAGCGCTTGCCGCTCAGCTGCTTGCCACAGCCGCCCAGGAGCACGCCGCACCAAAAACTGTCGCTCCGGTGCACCCGACGAAACCGGTCGAGGTCGTCGTAGTCGGGCGGGAGGATGATCGGAGTGTCCGATCCGGGATGACCGAGCACGGCCGTCTGCACGCTCCGGCCATCTGCAGCTCCGCTGATGGGGGCCTCCCTCCCGTCGGCGTTCTCATGCAGGACCCGTCGACCGCGATCACTACAGGCGGTCAGCCTTCCAGGGCACGGCCCGGTACTCAAGGGCCTGTGCGGCAACGGTTGTGCTCAGAGCCTCGGCAAGGCACTCACCCGCCGGGCCTGAGCC
>NZ_JBHVFE010000546.1:0-5467 GCF_042801945.1 Kitasatospora sp. NPDC057542 | reverse complement strand
GGCCACGACCGGCCCCAGGCGCCCGGTTCATGCGGTGCCACGGCGGTGCGCCGCGACATCCGCCCTGGTGTCCGTGCTCGTTGACACGCGACGGCTGTTCGACGAGGGCGCAGAGCTCGGAACTCTTTGGTGCTCCGGGCCGGAAAGTGCTCCTGACTTTCGGCGATGTCAGCGCAACCAGCCCGCCGGACACCCGACGCAGACCGCTACTGGCCGCCGTTCACCACCCGTTCTGACACGCATCCGGCACGTGCCGAAGCCGTCCGAGCCGAAGCCGGCACCCAAAGGCCCGGACCCTGCCGGCTCGCCAGGCGAGGTCGTCGTACCGAGTCCCCCAGGCCGTCACGGACGGTCCGATCCCTTTCAGTCACTTGCCGTCGCACAGGTATGGCACGGTCCGCCATCGGATAGACACTCTCGGGCATCATCGTGTCCCCGAGGCTGCGGGCGCATGAATACAGGGGGGTGTATCCGCCTATGGTGGATGTCGCGGCGGTCGATGTGCAGGTTCGGGAGTTCTCCGAGCGGGGGTGCCTGGTACTCCCGGGCTGGCTTCCACCCGCCCTCGTCGAACGCCTCGCAGGCGAGGTGGACTACTGGGTGGACGCCGGTTGGCGGCAGCAGTCGATCGATGCCTGCCTGCGCCCCGTCGGCGCCACGGCGCCCAAGCTCGTCGAGCTGGACCTGGAGGCGCACGGCGAGTTGGCGGTGCATCCACCGCTGCTGGACCTGCTCTCCAGGAGCGAACTGCTCGGCCGCTCCTTCGTCTTCCACCACCTGCACAGTGACCGCCGTCCGTGCGCCGGCGCGGGTAAGAGCTGGCACCACGACTACGAGCAGCCGGCCGGAAGCGGTCGTCGCCACCCGATGGTCCACGCCCTGCACTACATCCACGGCCTGCGCCCCGGCATGGGCGCTCTGGTGGTCCTGCCCGGCTCGCACCGGGAGCACCTCGGCAAGCAGGCCCGCGGCCACCTGGGCACGGACGAGATCCCGGGAGAGGCGCTGATCGACGACCTGCCGCCGGGATCGACCGTGGTGCTGCACTCCGCCCTCTTCCACACCCGCCGTCCTCCCGCCGTGCCGGAGGCCGGGCCGCGGTACATGATCGACGCCTCCTACTGCCGCACGGGCGCGCTCTGGCCGCCTGTCAAGCCGTACTGGCGGCAGGTCCTGGACGTCGCCCACCGCAGGGGTCTGGCCCGCGAGCGCTGGCCGGAACTCTTCGCCGAGCGGCACTTCACCGAGTACGTCCCGGCAGTGAGGACAGGGGCATGAGGGTTCTGGAGGCCGTACCGTTCGAGGCGGTCATGGACCACTTCGCGCAACAGCACCCCTGCGACCCGCAGGACAGCGCCAACTCCAACGACGAGGCCCAGGGCCATATCCGCAACGCGCAGTCCACTCTTCAAGGCCGTTGGCACAGGGTGCTGTTGGACGGTCCGGAGGTCCTGCGGGTGGTGCTCCCGTGGCACCTGGGCGAGGACGGGGAGGTGGAGCTGATCCCCCGCACCGGCCTCACCGTGGCCGACGCCGCCCGCCGGCTGACCCGTCTGCACGCCACCTACGCCACGACCAATCCGCTGTGCGCGGCCAAACTCGCCCGACAGGCCACCGCGTCACCGCTACCCCTGTTCCTGAGCACGGTTCCGATGCCCGGCCCCGACTACGAACACCTGACGGTGCGCGGGGGGCTGATCCACCTCGACGGTCTGCACCGGATGCTCGCCTGGGCCACGGCCGACCGGCTGGTTCCCGACCGGTGGACGCCCGCGTACGTGGCGGGGCTATCCCCGGCCGACGTACGGCATGGAGCTGGGCATGACCAGGACTGACTGGATGTTCACCCCGCGCGGGAGGGCGGCCATGGCCCGGACCATGTCCACCACGTGCCGCACGTCCATGGTGGGCTCGACCCGCAGCGAGCCGTCCGCCTGCCGCACGGCCGGCTGCGGCCGGTCCTCGGGGGTGACGTTGCCGATGTCGATCTGGCCGCAGGAGATGTCGTAGCGCCGGCCGTCCAGGGACAGCGAGCGGGTCATCCCGGCGACGGCGTGCTTGGCCGCGGTGAACGCGATCGAATCCGGCCGCGGGACCTGCGCGGAGGGGGCGCCGTTGTTGATGATCCGCCCGCCCCGCGGATCCTGGTCCTTCATCAGCCGGAACGCGGCCTGGGAGCACAGGAAGGTGCCGGTGGCGATGGAACCCATGACGCGGTGCCAGTCCGCCACGCTCACCTCCTCGACGGGGACGTACGGCATGACGTCGGCGGCGTTGTTGAACAGCAGGTCGAGCCGGCCGTACCGGCGCGCCACGGCGTCGAAGAGGGCGTCCACCGCCTCGGGATCCGTGATGTCGGCGGGCATCGGCACAGCCCGGTCGCGCTGATCGGCCGGGGCGAGGGCGGCGGTCTCCTCCAGTGGCTCCGTGCGGCGCCCGACGAGCACCACCGTCCACCCGTCGGCCAGCAGGCCCAACGCGCAGGCCCGCCCGATGCCGCGTCCCGCTCCCGTGACGACCGCTGTGCGCACGACCACCTGACATCTCCCCTTCTCGTCCCACGGCCCCACCCGGGCACGCCGGTCATCCGAGCGTGCCCACCCACCCAACCCTCGAATCAGGAGCAGCACATGATTGGCGACATCCAGGCGCCGAACGGCACCGACGGCAGCCGCGTCTGGTACGAGCGGGCACGGAAGTCCCTCGCCGGCGGCATCAGCTCCTCCGCCCGGCTGACGTCCACCGGCCCGCACCCGTACCCGCTGTACATGGCCGAAGGCCGCGGAGCGCGCATCCGGGACGTCGACGGCAACGAGTACATCGACTACCTGGCCGCCTACGGCAGCGCCGTCCTCGGACACGCGCCCGCCGTTCTCACCGAGGCCCTGGAGCCGGTGCTGCACAGCGGCACGATGTTCGGCACCTGCAACACCGCGGAGGTCGAACTCGCCGAGCTCATGCGGGAGATGGTTCCGTGCGCAGACCTCGTTCGGTTCGCCAACTCCGGCAGCGAGGCCGTCCAGGGGGCCGTGCGCGCCGCCCGGGGCCACACCGGGCGGACGAAGGTCCTCAAGTTCGAGGGCCACTACCACGGTTGGACCGACGTGCTGGCGGTCTCCAACCGGCCCGCCGCAGACGACGCGGGCCCGTACGACCGGCCCCACCCCGTACCGCACTCTCCGGGCATCCCTGACGGGGTCGTGGACGACGTCGTGGTCTGCCCGTGGAACGACCCCGCCGCCCTGCGCGCCGCACTCGACGCTCACCGGGGCGAACTGGCCGCCGCCATCTGCGAGCCGATCGTCGCGAACAACGCCTGCACGATGCCCGTACCCGGATTCCTGGAGGTGCTGCGGCAGGAGTGCACACGACACGGCATCGTGCTGATCTTCGACGAGATCTGCACCGGCTTCCGGACCGCACCGGGCGGCGCGCAAGCCCTGTTCGGGGTCGTCCCCGACCTCGCGACCTACGCCAAGGCCCTGGGGGGCGGTCTGCCCATCGCCGCTTTCGCCGGTCGACGCGAGGTGATGGAAGCTCTCGCCACCGGCCGTGTCAAGCACGGCGGCACCTACAACGCCTCCCCCCTGTGCGCGACCGCAGCCCTGGCCACCCTGCGGGAGCTGAGGCGCCCGGAGGTCACCGAGCACATCGACACGGCCGGCCGCCAGATCATGGAAACCGTCCGACGGGCCGCCCACGACCGCGGCGTGCCCTGCGCGGTCCAGGGCGTCGGGGCCATGTTCCAGGTCGTGTTCACCCCCAGCGGCACCCCCACCACGCAGTACCGGGACCTCCTCAATGCCGACACCGCCCGCTACGCGGCGTTCCGCCACGAACTGCTCAAGCGGGGCGTCCACGTGAACGCGTACGGATCGGCCTGTTGGTTCGTCTCAGCCGCGGTCACCGCCGACGATCTGTCGGCCACGTGCAAGGCGGTGGAGGAGACCTTCGCCGCGCTGTCGGGTAGCTGACCTGCACGCTACGGGAGGTCCGCTCCGTGGAGCAGTTGACCACACTGCTCCACCTGGCACAGTCGACGCCCGTCTACGATCCCGTCCGCCCTGACGGCGATGGGGTCGGCCGGGACACCTCCCGAACCGACCGCACCGGCGCCCGCGGGCCGTCCTCGGCGGGCAGGACGCCGTCGGCGATGAGGCAGGCGATGGAGCGGGCGTGTGCGGTGACGACCTGGAAGGAGACCTTCTCCGCGCCGCCAGCGGAGCCGGTGCCGGGGTAGTCGCGGCCGGCGAGTTCCTGGACGGTGGTGAAGGTGGGCATGAGCAGATCGGTGCCGCACACGTTCTCGACGTCCTGGAGGATCGCGGTCAGGCGGTCGAGGCCGAGGCCGGCGATGCTCTGCTGGGCGAGGTCGCCGAGGATCGGGAGGCAGCCCCAGTATCGCGAGGCGGGGGCCGCCCCCACCTCGGCCCTCGTCCGGTGACCCCACGGATAGGCTCCGCAGCCATGACCCCACTCCACCTGACCGGCCCCAACCTGGCACTGCGCGAAGTCGAACCCGAGGACACCGAAGCCCTCCTGGCCATCTACGGCGACCCCGAGGCCACCCGGCACCTCAGCTTCGAACCCCGCACCCGCGAACAGGTCGAAGCGATCACCGCCCGCTCCATCGACTCCGCACACGCCACCCCGCGCACCGAGTACTGCCTCGCCATCACCCGGCGCGGCGAACATCGGCTGATCGGCTACGCGCGCCTGGCCACCGAGCCGCAGCAGGCCGCCACCATCGGCTTCGCCCTCCACCCGGCCACATGGGGCAAGGGCCTCGGCACCGAGACCGTCCACCTGCTGTGCGCCCTCGGCTTCAACAGCCTCGGCCTGCACCGCATCTGGGCCGCCCGCTCCCCGCTCAACGAGGCATCGGCCCGGACCCTGCTCCGGGCCGGGATGACCGAGGACGGCCGGATCCGCGACCACGTCTTCGTTCACGGCGCCTGGCGCGACTCGATCACCTACTCGATCCTGGAACACGAGTGGGCACCGATCGACGGGCTGGAAGCGGACGGAGCCGCTGAATCCGATGGCGGGCACAGCCCGGGAAGGTGATCCCGTGCTGCCCGAGCCGCCCATCGTGATCCCCGGCGTCGCCGGGTTCGCCCGCGGCGACGTGCCCGACCCGCCGGCGACCGACGACGGCAACGCCTGGGTCGACGGCTTCTGCCGGCTGCACTGCGGCCAACAGTGGACCCGTGTCCTGTGGATCGGCCCCGCTCACGTCGCCGGCGCCCAGGCGCCCATGTATGCCTGCGGGCCCTGCATCCGCGAGCTTCAGGAACGGGTCTGGCGCTCGATCCCGTTCAACGATGAGCCGTCCTGTCCGGCACAGCCCGCCCCGCAGGGTCGAGAACCCCGGCCGGCGGGCCTACAAAGGGGCAGGTGCGGCCGATGATCGCCGGATCCACCCGGTACCGAGCGGTCCCTCGGTGCGGGGCGGGCCGCCCCGCAC
>NZ_JBHVFE010000545.1:0-5468 GCF_042801945.1 Kitasatospora sp. NPDC057542 | reverse complement strand
GGTCCGGGTGCGTGACGGCGCACCCGGACGGGCGCATGCACGGGGCGTCAGACCAGGCTGTCCCGCCAGGCCCGGTGGAGGGCGGCGAAACGGCCGGAGCCGTCGATCAGCTCCTGCGGGGAGCCGTCCTCCACGATCCGGCCCTGATCCATCACCAGGACACGGTCGGCGATCTCCACGGTGGACAGCCGGTGGGCGATGATCACGGCCGTCCGGCCGGCCAGCACGGTGCGCATCGCCCGCTGCACGGCCTGCTCCCCGGGGACGTCCAGTGAGCTGGTCGCCTCGTCCAGGATCAGCACCGCCGGGTCGGCCAGCAGGGCGCGGGCGAAGGCCACCAGCTGGCGCTGGCCGGCCGAGATCCGGCCGCCGCGCTTGCGCACGTCGGTGTCGAAGCCGTCCGGCAGGGCGGCGACGAACTCGTACGCGCCGATGTCGCGGGCGGCCTGCTCGACCTCCTCGCGGGTGGCGCCGGGGCGGCCGATCGCGATGTTCTCGGCGACGGTGCCGGAGAACAGGAAGGACTCCTGGGTCACCATCACCACCCCGCGCCGCAGCTCGGGGGTGGCCAGGTCGCGCAGGTCCACGCCGTCCAGCCGGATGCGGCCGTCGGTCGGGTCGTAGAAGCGGGCCAGCAGCTTGGCGACCGTCGACTTGCCCGCGCCGGTCGCGCCGACCACCGCGACCGTCTGACCGGCCGGGATCAGCAGGTCGAAGGGCGGCAGCACCTCCTTGCCGGTCCGGTAGGCGAAGCGGGTCGCCTCGAAGGAGACCTCACGGCCCTTGCGGGCCTCTCCGCCGGCCTCCGCCGGCCCGGCCTCCGGCAGCTCGACGGGCTCGGCCGGCTCGGCGACGGTCGGCTCGTGGGCGAGCAGGCCGGCGATCTTCTCCAGGGCGGCGGCGGCCGACTGGTAGCTGTTCAGGAACATCGCCAGCTGGTCGATCGGGTCGAAGAGCCGGCGCAGGTAGAGCGCGAAGGCGGTGAGCACGCCCAGCTCCAGCGCGTCGTCCACGACCAGGTAGGCGCCGAGCAGCACCACGCCGGTGGTCCACACGTTGGCGGTGGCGCGGGAGAGGCCGACGTAGCGGGCGATCTCCAGCAGGCCGTCCGCGGTCGCGGTGGCGGACTGCCCGTTGACCACGGCGAAGGCGGCGTCGTTGGCCTTCTCCCGGCGGAAGGCCTGCACCGGGCGGATGCCGTTCATGGTCTCGGTGAAGCGGACGATCAGCGAGGCTGCCGACGTGCGCGAGCGCCGGTAGACCCGGCGGGAGCGGTGGCGGAAGGAGCGGACGATCAGGGCCAGCGGCACGAAGGCCGCCAGCGAGACCAGGCCGAGCTGCCAGTCCAGCGCCAGCAGCAGCACCGCGATGTAGCAGACCGACAGGAAGACCGTCAGCAGCTCCTGCAGGCCCTCGGAGAGCAGCTCGCGCAGCGCGTCGATGTCGCTGGTGGCGCGGGAGATGATCCGGCCCGAGGTGTAGCGCTCGTGGAAGTCCAGGCTGAGCCGCTGGGCGTGCCGGAAGATCCGGCCGCGCAGCTCCAGCACGATGTCCTGGTTGATCCGGGCGCTGATCTTGATGAACACCCACTGCAACACCGGGCTGAGCAGCGCGCAGAACAGGTAGGCCGCGACGACCGCGATCAGCGGGCCGGAGTCGTGCTCGCGCAGCGCCGGGATGCCGCGGTCCATCGCCACCGCGACCAGCAGCGGCCCGGACTGGAGCGCGGCCTGCTGGACCAGGATCACCACCATCGCGATGGTGATCCGGGCCCGGTGCGGGCCGAGCAGCGAGCGCAGCAGCGCCCGGGGCGCGCCCGGCGGGACGGGGATGTCCTCCTCGTCGGCGGGCGGCGCGGGCAGCTCCTCCTCGGCCGCCGCGGCGGGCTCGGCCTTCGTGGGTTCGGCGGTGGTGGTCATGCGCTGCTCCCCTCGGGCACCAGGACGGCCTCGCCCGACATGAGTTCTCGGTAGTGCGCGCAGTCGCGCAGCAGCTCCTGGTGGGTGCCGACGGCCTCGATCCGGCCGTCCGCCAGCACCGCGACCCGGTCGGCGAGCAGCACGGTGCTGGGGCGGTGGGCGACCACCAGGGCGGTGGTGGTGCCGAGGACCTCGCGCAGCGCCCGCTCGACCAGGGCCTCGGTGTGCACGTCCAGGGCGGAGAGCGGGTCGTCCAGCACCAGGAAGGCCGGGTCGCCGACCACGGCGCGGGCCAGCGCGAGGCGCTGGCGCTGGCCGCCGGACAGGCTCAGGCCCTGTTCGCCGACCTCGGTGTCCGGGCCCTGCGGGAGCTTCTCGACGAAGCCGGCCTGGGCGGTGGCGAGGGCGGTGCGCAGCTGCTCCTCGCCGGCGCCCGGGGCGCCCATCAGGACGTTCTCCCGGACGGTGGCGGAGAACAGGGTGGGCTCCTCGAAGGCGACCGCGACGAGTTCGCGCAGCCGCTGCCGGGGCAGTTCGCGGATGTCCCGCCCGTCCAGCGTGATGGTGCCGGCGGTGGCCTCGTACAGCCGGGGGAGCAGTGCGGTGAGCGTGGTCTTGCCACTGCCGGTGGCGCCGACCAGGGCCATCGTCTCGCCGCTGCGGATGTGCAGGTCGATGCCGGCCAGCAGGTCGGGGCTGTCCTCGGGGGCGTCGGGGTAGCGGAAGCGGACGCCGGTGAGGCGGATGCCGTCCGGGGCGGCGAGCTCGGCGGCGGTGCCCGGGTCGGGGGTGTCCGGCTCGTCCAGCACCTCGAAGAAGCGGTCGGTGGCGGTGGCCGCCTCGTTGGCGTAGGCGAGCAGCCAGCCGAGCGACTCGACCGGCCAGCGCAGCGCGAGCGCCGTGGAGAGGAAGGCGACCAGGGCGCCGGCGCTCAGCTCGTCGTGGGCCACCAGGTAGGCGCCGACGGCGAGGGCGCAGGCGAGCGCGATCTCCGGCAGGCCGACGATGACCGCCCAGAGGTTGGCGAGCAGGTGCGCCTTGCGCAGCTCGGTGCGGCGCAGCTCCTGGGACTGGGCGCGGAAGCGCTCGGCCATCGAGCGGTGGCGGCCGAAGGCCTTGAGGATGCGGATGCCGAGGACGGACTCCTCGACCACGGTGGCGATGTCCCCGTTCTGGTCCTGGGCGAGCCGGGCGGCGCCGGAGTAGCCGGACTCGAAGCGCCGGGTGAGCACGAACAGCGGGATGACCGGTGCCAGGGCGATCAGCGCGAGCCGCCAGTCCTGGGTGAACATCACCACGGTGCCGACCAGGAACATCACCGAGTTGACGATCAGGAAGACCAGCGGGAAGGCCAGGAACAGCCGCATGGTGTACATGTCGGCGGTGGCCCGGGAGAGCAGCTGGCCGGAGCCCCAGCGGTCGTGGAAGGAGACCGGCAGCCGCTGGAGCTTGGCGAAGAGGTCCCCGCGCATTGCCGTCTCCAGCCCTGCCAGCGGGCGGGCCAGCACCACCCGGCGGGTGTAGAACAGTGCGGACTCGACCAGGCCGAGGACCAGCAGCAGGCCGACCAGCGGCCAGAGGCCGGCCAGGTCGTGCTCGGCGAGCGGGCCGTCCACGATCAGGCCGAGGACCACCGGGACGGCGAGGGTGCTCAGCATGCCGAGCGTGGCGGCCGTCACCGAGACGGCCAGCCGGCCGCGGACGGCGCGGGCGTACGGCCACAGGCGCAGCAGGGATCGGACCGCGGAGTGCCGCGGTCCGGGCCCGGCCGGCCCGGCGCCGTCGGTTCGGGGGCTTTCCGGGGTCGGGCTCTCGGGGTCTTGTCTGTTCTCGGCCATCGCGGTGAGAGTAGGCAGAGATCCCGTCACTTCTCATCCGGTTTTTCACCCCTGACGGCGGCGTCCGGCGAGAACCGGCCACCCGAACGGGCGGGGCCGGGCGTGATGCGCGGGGCGCGCGCGGCCGTTCGTGCGGGGAGGAGTGCGCCGTGCGCCTCTTGCGGGCGCCCGCCGATCGGCCGATGACATCTCCTGACGGATGCTCAGTGACATGCGAGTGACAGGAGTGCGCAGATGACGGTCGAAGCCGAACCCACCCCCGGACCCGGCACCGCAACCGTGCACGTGCGGGCCCGGCTCAGCCTCAGCACGACCGCGGCGCGGAACCTGGCGACGACGACCAAGTCGAAGCCGCAGATGCAGGAGATCACCTCCCGCTGGCTGCTGAAGATGCTGCCGTGGGTGCAGGTCAGCGCGGGTACCTACCGGGTCAACCGGCGGCTGAGCTACGCCCCCGGGCGCGGCCGGGTGAGCTTCGCGAAGACCGGCTCGGCGGTGACCGTGATCGCCCCCTCGCTGGCCGAGGTGCCGGTGCTGCGCGGATACGAGGACGAGGAGGTGCTGACCGAGCTGGCCCGCCGGTTCGTGCAGCGGGACTTCGCGCAGGGCGACGTGCTGGTGCAGGAGGGGGCGCCGGTCGAGGAGGTGCTCCTGATCGCGCACGGCAAGGTGGACCGGATCGGCACCGGCAAGTACGGCGAGCAGGCCGTGCTCGGCTCGCTCGCGGACGGCGACCCCATCGGCGACGCGGCGATCACCGAGGGCGGCGGCAGCTGGCCGTACACCGTGAAGGCGAGCACTGCCGGGGTCGCGATGGTGCTGTCCTGGCCGGTGCTCCAGGAACTGATCGGCCGCTCCGAGTCGCTGCGCGAGCAGCTGCTCGGCTTCGCCGCCGACGCCGCCCAGGCGCAGAACGGCCACGGGGAGGCGGAGATCGACCTCTCGGCCGGCCACCGGGGCGAGTACGAGCTGCCCGGCGCCTTCGTGGACTACGAGTTGAGGCCGCGCGAGTACGAGCTGAGCGTCGCGCAGACCGTCCTCAAGGTGCACACCCGGGTCGCGGACCTCTACAACAAGCCGATGAACCAGACCGAGGAGCAGCTGCGGCTGACCATCGAGGCCCTGCGGGAGCGGCAGGAGCACGAGCTCGTCAACAACCCGGAGTTCGGCCTGCTCGGCAACGCCGACTTCGACCAGCGGATCCAGAGCCGCACCGGGGCGCCCACCCCGGACGACCTGGACGAGCTGCTGAGCATGCGCCGCGACACCGACTACCTGTTCGCCCACCCGCGCGCGATCGCGGCCTTCGAGCGGGAGTGCAACCGGGCCGGCGTCTACCCGGCCACCGTCGACGTGCTCGGCAAGCAGCGGCCGACCTGGCGCGGGGTGCCGATCTTCCCGTGCAACAAGATCCCGGTGTCCGACCAGCAGACCAGCGCGTTCATCGCGATGCGTGTCGGTGAGGACAACCAGGGCGTGGTCGGCCTCACCCAGATCAACATCCCGGACGAGGTGGAGCCGGGCCTGAACGCTCGGTTCATGGGCATCGACGAGAAGGCGGTCGCCTCGTACCTGGTCAGCACCTACTACTCGGCGGCGGTGCTGGTGCCGGACGCGATCGGCGTGCTGGAGAACGTCGAGCTCGGGCGCGCCCAGAGCTGATCCGGGGGCGTGTCTAGGCGGAGCGGGCGGGCGCGCGCAGCAGCTGCAG
>NZ_JBHVFE010000544.1:0-5512 GCF_042801945.1 Kitasatospora sp. NPDC057542 | reverse complement strand
GCCGCTCAGGCAGCGGCCGGGCCCCTCTCAGCTTCCGTGCGGGCCGGCGAGCGGCTCCGCTCCGGTCAGCGGGCGTCCAGCGGCACGTAGTCGCGGATCGCGGTGCCGGTGTAGATCTGGCGCGGACGGCCGATCCGGCTGGTCGGGTCGTTGATCATCTCGTGCCAGTGGGCGATCCAGCCCGGCAGCCGGCCGAGCGCGAACAGCACGGTGAACATGCTGGTCGGGAAGCCCATGGCGCGGTAGATCAGGCCGGTGTAGAAGTCCACGTTCGGGTACAGCTTGCGCGAGATGAAGAAGTCGTCCTTGAGGGCGTGCTCCTCCAGCTTGAGCGCGATGTCCAGCAGCTCGTCGCTCTTGCCGAGCTGGCCGAGGACCTCGTGCGCGAGCAGCTTCACCTGGGCGGCGCGCGGGTCGAAGGCCTTGTAGACCCGGTGGCCGAAGCCCATCAGCTTGACGCCGGCTTCCTTGTTCTTCACCTTCGTGATGAAGGAGTCGACGTCGCCGCCGTCCTTCTGGATGCTCTCCAGCATCTCCAGCACGGCCTGGTTGGCGCCGCCGTGCAGCGGGCCCCACAGGGCCGAGATGCCGGCCGAGATCGAGGCGAACAGGTTGGCGTGGCTGGAGCCGACCAGGCGCACGGTGGAGGTCGAGCAGTTCTGCTCGTGGTCCGCGTGCAGGATGAGCAGCTTGTCCAGCGCGTTGACGACGACCGGGTTGAGCTCGTAGTCCTCGGCGGGGACGGCGAAGGTCATCCGCAGGAGGTTCTCGACGTAGCTCAGGTCGTTGCGCGGGTAGACGAAGGGCTGGCCCATCGCCTTCTTGTACGCGTACGCCGCGATCGTCGGCAGCTTGGCCAGCAGGCGGACGGTCGACAGGTGGCGCTGGGCCGCGTCGAACGGGTTGTGGCTCTCCGGGTAGAACGTGGACAGCGCGCCGACGACCGAGGACAGCATGGCCATCGGGTGGGCGTCCCGCGGGAAGCCCTGGAAGAAGCGCTTGACGTCCTCGTGCAGCAGGGTGTGCTGGGTGATCTCGCGGTTGAACTCCGCCAGCTGGTCCGCGTTCGGCAGCTCGCCGTTGATCAGGAGGTACGCGGTCTCGATGAAGCCGCCCTCGGAGGCGAGCTGCTCGATCGGGTAGCCGCGGTACCGCAGGATGCCGTTGTCACCGTCCACGAAGGTGATCGCGGACTTGTACGCGGCGGTGTTACCGAAGCCGTTGTCCAGGGTGACCAGGCCGGTCTGCGGGAGCAGCTTCGAGATGTCGAAGCCGGAGTTGCCCGCAGTGCTCTCGACGACGGGGTACTCGTACTCGCCGTCCTGGTACCGCAGTACTACCGAGTTGTCGCTCACGTCTTCCTCACCGACGAAATGAATCCTCTTCCAAGGTGCCCTGACTGTCTCTACCATCCCCCATCCGGAGGACAGTCGCGCACCCGGGGTGACCCGAAAGGGCCCGCCCCTACAAAACCTGCCGCCGCAGCCGGTACGAACCGGACAAGATCGGCACCCACCCTAGGCTCTGCCGTAAATCTCTTCACGTCAAGAGAACATTAGAGGCAACCATCCCGTTGGATAATCATCCAGCTGTCAGCCGATGGTCGAGCGCGGTATGCCTCCGACCTGCACTGACGGCCCGGACGGCCTGCCCGATCGCCCTGCGTGACCCCACCAGCACGACGAGTTTCCGAGCCCTGGTCACAGCGGTGTAGAGCAGGTTCCGCTGGAGCATCGTCCAAGCGGACATGGTGACCGGAATCACCACCACCGGGTACTCGCTGCCCTGCGAGCGGTGGATCGTCACCGCGTACGCGTGGGCCAGCTCGTCCAGTTCGTCGAAGTCGTACGCCACCTCCTCGTCCTCGTCGGTGAGCACCGTCAGCCGCTGGTCGTCCACGCTGAGGGCGGTCACCACTCCCACTGTGCCGTTGAAGACGCCGTTCCGCCCCTTGTCGTAGTTGTTGCGGACCTGGGTGACCTTGTCCCCCACCCGGAACGTGCGGCCGCCGAACCGGCGTTCGGCCAGCCCCTCCCGGGCCGGCGTCACCGCCGCCTGGAGCAGGGCGTTCAGGTTCCCGGCGCCGGCCGGGCCGCGGTGCATCGGCGCCAGCACCTGCACGTCCCGGCGCGGGTCGAAGCCGAACTTCTGCGGGATCCGGCGCGCCACCACGTCCACCGTCAGCCCGGCCGCCCGCTCCGCGTCGTCCTCGGCGAACAGGAAGAAGTCCGCCAGCCCCTCCGTCAGCGGCGGCCTGCCCTCGTTGATCCGGTGCGCGTTGGTCACCACGCCGGACTGCTGCGCCTGCCGGAAGATCCTGGTCAGCCGCACCGACGGGATCGGCCCGCCCTCGGCCAGCAGGTCCCGCAGCACCTCCCCGGCACCCACCGAGGGCAGCTGGTCCACGTCCCCCACGAACAGCAGGTGAGCACCCATCGGCACTGCCTTGACCAGCTTGTTCGCCAGGATCAGGTCCAGCATCGAGGCTTCGTCGACCACCACGAGGTCCGCGTCCAGCGGCCGGTCCCGGTCGTACGCGGCGTCCCCGCCCGGCTTCAGCTCCAGCAACCGGTGCACCGTGGAGGCCTCCACCCCGGTCAGCTCCGCCAGCCGCTTCGCCGCCCGGCCGGTCGGCGCCGCCAGCACCACCTTCGCCCGCTTCGCCAGCGCCAGCGTCACGATCGACTTCACCGTGAACGACTTGCCGCACCCTGGACCGCCCGTCAGCACCGCGACCTTCTCGGTCAACGCCAGCCGCACCGACTGCTCCTGCTCCGGCGCCAGCTCGGCCCCGGTCCGCTTCGCCAGCCAGTCCAGCGCCACCGGCCAGTCCACGTTCCCGAACCACGGCATCCGGTCCGCGTCCGATCGCAGCAGCCGCACCAGCTGGTTGGCCAGCGAGATCTCCGCCCGGTGGAACGGCACCAGGTACACCGCGGTGACCGGCTCGCCACCCTCCCCGGGGACCGCCTCGCGCACCACCCCCTCGGCCGCCACCAGCTCCGCCAGGCAGTCGATCACCAGCCCGACGTCCACCTGGAGCAGCTTCACGCCGTCCGCGATCAGCCGCTCCTCCGGCAGGAAGCAGTGCCCCTGGTCGGTGCTCTGCGACAGCGCGTACTGCAGGCCGGCCTTCACCCGCTCCGGGCTGTCATGCGGAATGCCCACCGCCTGGGCGATCCGGTCCGCCGTCAGGAAGCCGATGCCCCACACGTCCGAGGCCAGCCGGTACGGCTCGTTCTTCACCACCCCGATCGAGCCGTCGCCGTACTGCTTGTAGATTCGCACAGCCAGCGAGGTCGACACCCCGACCCCCTGCAGGAAGACCATCACCTCCTTGATGGCCTTCTGCTCCTCCCAGGCCGCCGCGATCTTCTTCGTCCGCTTCGGCCCCAGCCCCGGCACCTCGATCAGCCGACCCGGCTCGTTCTCGATCACCTCCAGGGTGTCCAGCCCGAAGTGCTCCACGATCCGCTCGGCGAACCGCGGCCCGATCCCCTTGATCAGCCCCGAGCCCAGGTAGCGCTGGATCCCCTGGACCGTGGCGGGCAGCACCGTGGTGTAGTTCTCCACCGTGAACTGCCGCCCGTACTGCGGGTGCGAGCCCCACCGCCCGTGGAGCCGCAGCGATTCGCCGACCTGCGCCCCGAGCAGCGCGCCCACCACCGTCAGCAGGTCGTTCGCGCCCCGGCCGGTGTCCACCCGGGCCACCGTGTAGCCGGTCTCCTCGTTGGCGTAGGTGATCCGCTCCAGCACGCCCTCGACCTGCGCCAGCTGGCGCGGCACCTGCTGCCCGGACTGCGCCGCCTGCTTGCTCACCGGACCCCCTTCGACCGGTACGGGTGAATCGACTCCGCTACGCACCGTACCGCCCCGCCCCGACAACCCCCGCCGTTCCGATCCCGCAGCTCCTGCCGTGCACCGCCCCGGCCGAGGTGCCAGGCTGGGAGGCACCGAGGGGGGCCCGCTGTCGACCGCGCCCGCCCGGGCCCCGTCCTAGGAGCAGTGCCGCCATGCTCAACACCGACTTCCGCCCCGGTTCCCCGGACTGGCTCGACCTGAGCAGCCCCGACACCCGGGCGTCCGTCGACTTCTACACCGCGCTGTTCGGCTGGACCTTCGACTCGGCCGGTCCCGAGGCCGGCGGCTACGGCTTCTTCCAGCTCGACGGCCGGACCGTCGCCGCTCTCGGCCCGCTCGCCGACGAGAGCGTCCCTCCCGGCTGGACGCTCTACTTCGCCACCGAGGACGCCGACCGCACCACCGCCTTGGTCGAACAGTCCGGCGGCCGCGTCCGGTTCGCCCCCTTCGACGTCTTCACCGCGGGCCGGATGGCCGGCTACACGGACCCGACCGGCGCCGACTTCGCGGTCTGGCAGCCGCACGACACCCGGGGACTGGACCTCGTCACCGAGGAGGGCAGCCTCTGCTGGGCCGAGTGCTACAGCATCGACGCCGAGCGTGCCAAAACCTTCTACCGCGCCGTCTTCGGCTGGCAGGAGCAGGACGTCCCGCTCGGCGAGGCGATGTACACCGTCCTCACCCCGGCCGGCGGCGGCACCGACGACGCCCACGGCGGCATCATGCAGCTCGGCCCCGAGCACACCGCGCGCGGCACCAGCTCGCACTGGCTCCCCTACTTCGAGGTACCCAACACCGACGCCAGCATCGCCATCGCCGGCACCCTCGGCGCGACCGTCCGGATCCCGGCCATGGACGTGCACGGCGTCGGCCGCCTGGCCCAGCTGGTCGACCCGCACGGCGCCGTCTTCGCCGTCATCACCAGTGCCAGGCCCGGGGAGTGACGCCGGGTGGGGTCCCGCGGCCCTTCTGAAGGGCCGCGAAGGGGTGCTACGGGCGTAGACAGGGTGTGGTGGCGGAAGAGGTACTTCTAGTCTCTGATCATGACTGAAACGGCTGTTCTGACGATCCGGCGGGCCACCGCCGAGGACCTGCCGGCGATCGTGGCCATGCTGGCCGACGACCCGCTGGGCGCCACCCGCGAAAGCCCCGACGACCTCACCCCCTACCGCACCGCCTTCGCCCGCATCGACGGCGACCCGCACCAGCACCTGATCGTCGCCGACCGGGCCGGCCGCACCATCGGCACCCTGCAACTCACCGTCGTCCCGGGCCTCTCCCGAGCCGGCGCCACCCGCACGATCATCGAGGGCGTCCGCATCCACGCCGACGAACGCGGCAGCGGACTGGGCAGCGAACTGATCCGGTGGGCCGTCGAACGCTCCCGCGAACTCGGCGCCGACCTCGTCCAGCTCACCTCCGACGCGACCCGTACGGACGCCCACCGCTTCTACGAACGGCTCGGGTTCACGGCCTCGCACGTCGGATTCAAGCTCAAACTCTGACTCCGCCCCGGAAATGCGAAGAACCCCCATCCGGGACCCGGATGGGGGTTCTTCTGAAGAATTGTTCGGCGGCGTCCTACTCTCCCACAGGGTCCCCCCTGCAGTACCATCGGCGCTGTAAGGCTTAGCTTCCGGGTTCGGAATGT
>NZ_JBHVFE010000543.1:0-5514 GCF_042801945.1 Kitasatospora sp. NPDC057542 | reverse complement strand
GGCCGGGACAGGGGGCGCCGCTCACTGCGGCAGACGGTCAGTCCACCGTCCAGGTGTCGTTGCCGGCGAGCAGCGTGGCCAGGTCGCCCGGGCCGCGCCCGGCGGTGGCGGCGGCCAGTTGGCCCGCCATCAGCTCGTCGTAGACCGGGCGTTCCACGCTGCGCAGCACGCCGATCGGCGTGTGGTGCAGGGTGTCCGCGTCGGCGATCCGGGAGAGTGCGAAGGCGGTGGCGGGACTGGCCGCGTGCGCGTCGTGGACCAGAACGTCCGCCTCGTTGTCCGCCGTGACCGGAGCGGTGAACAGCTCGCCGTCCGGGCCCCGGAAGACCCCGTTCGCCAGGTCGGCGCCGAAGCGGGCGGCTTTCCCGTGCTCCAGCCGGATCAGTGCCTCGTCCCGGCTGCCGGGTTCCTTCAGCACCTCGAAGGCGCCGTCGTTGAAGATGTTGCAGTTCTGGTAGATCTCCACCAGCGCCGTGCCCTCGTGCTCGGCGGCCGCCCGGAGCACCGACTGGAGGTGCTGGCGGTCCGAGTCGATGGTGCGTGCGACGAAGGTGGCCTCCGCGCCGATCGCCAGGGACAGCGGGTTGAACGGCGCGTCCAGCGAGCCCATCGGGGTGGACTTGGTGATCTTGCCGAGCTCGCTGGTGGGCGAGTACTGGCCCTTGGTGAGGCCGTAGATCCGGTTGTTGAACAGCAGGATCTTCAGATTGACGTTCCGCCGCAGGGCGTGGATCAGGTGGTTGCCGCCGATCGACAGCGCGTCGCCGTCGCCGGTCACCACCCAGACGCTCAGGTCCTGGCGCGCGGTGGCCAGCCCGGTCGCGATCGCCGGCGCCCGGCCGTGGATCGAGTGCACCCCGTAGGTGTTCATGTAGTACGGGAAGCGCGAGGAGCAGCCGATGCCCGAGACGAACACCGTGTTCTCGCGCCGGATGCCCAGCTCCGGCATGAAGGACTGCACCGCTGCCAGGATCGCGTAGTCCCCGCAGCCGGGGCACCAGCGCACCTCCTGGTCGGTCTTGAAGTCCCGGGCGCTCTGCGGGCCTTCGGCCTTGGGCACCAGTCGCAGGGACGGGAAGGCGTGCTCGCTCCGCTCGCTCATGCTCCCGCCTCGCCACGCTCGGCGAGGGCATTCGCCCACGCGCACCTCTTGACGGTTCGCTCGCTCCGCTCGCTCATCGGTGGTCCTCCTCGTCCAGGGTGCCGATCGCGGCCCACAGCACGTCCGCCAACTGGGCCGCCTTGAACGGCAGTCCGCGCACCTGGTTGTAGGACTCGGCGTCCACCAGGTACTTCGCCCGCAGCAGCAGGGCCAGCTGCCCCAGGTTCATCTCGGGCACGATGATCTTCTCGTAACTCCGCAGCACCGAACCCAGGTTGGCCGGGAACGGGTTGAGGTTGCGCAGGTGCGCCTGGGCGACCTCGCCGCCGTCCGCACGCACCCGGCGCACCGCGGCGGTGATCGGCCCGTAGGTCGAGCCCCAACCCAGCACCAGCACCCGGGCGTCGCCGGTCGGGTCGTCCACCTCGACCGGCTTCACGGTGATGCCGTCGACCTTGGCCTGCCGGGTGCGAACCATGAAGTCGTGGTTGGCCGGGTCGTAGGAGATGTTGCCGGTGCCGTCCTGCTTCTCGATGCCGCCGATCCGGTGCTCCAGTCCGGGCGTGCCGGGCAGCGCCCAGGGCCTGGACAGCGTCCGCGGGTCGCGCAGGTACGGCCAGAAGGCGCCGTCCTCGCGGTTCGGGCCGGTCGCGAACTGCGGGTCGATCTCCGGAAGTTCGTCGACGTCGGGGATCCGCCAGGGCTCCGAGCCGTTGGCCAGGTAGCCGTCCGAGAGCAGGAAAACCGGGGTGCGGTAGGTGACCGCGATCCGGGCCGCCTCCAGCGCCGCGTCGAAGCACTCCGCGGGCGTGGCCGGGGCGACGATCGGCACCGGCGCCTCGCCGTTGCGGCCGAACATCGCCTGCAGCAGGTCCGCCTGCTCGGTCTTGGTCGGCAGGCCGGTGGACGGGCCGCCGCGCTGGATGTCCACGACCAGCAGCGGCAGTTCGAGTGAGACGGCCAGGCCGATCGTCTCGGACTTCAGCGCGACACCCGGCCCGGAGGTGGTGGTCACGCCGAGCGACCCTCCGAAGGCGGCACCGAGCGCGGCGCCGACGCCGGCGATCTCGTCCTCCGCCTGGAAGGTGCGCACCCCGAAGTCCTTGTGCCGGCTCAGCTCGTGCAGGATGTCCGAGGCCGGGGTGATCGGGTACGAGCCCAGGTACAGCGGCAGCCTGGAGCGCTGCGCGGCGGCGATCAGCCCGTAGGACAGGGCGAGGTTGCCGGAGATGTTGCGGTAGCGCCCGGCCGGGAGCCTGGCCGGCGGCACCTCGTAGGAGACGGCGAAGGACTCCGTGGTCTCGCCGAAGTTCCAGCCCGCCCGGAAGGCGCAGATGTTGGCCTCGGCGATCTGCGGCTTCTTGGCGAACTTGGTGCGCAGGAACGACTCCGTTCCGTGCGTGGGCCGGTGGTACATCCAGGACAGCAGGCCCAGGGCGAACATGTTCTTCGCCCGCTCCGCGTCCTTGCGGGCCAGGCCGCTGTCCTTGAGCGCCTCCAGGGTCAGCGTGGTCAGCGGCACCTTGTGCAGGTGGAAGCCGCCCAGTGAACCGTCGGTCAGCGGGTCCGCCGGGTAACCGACCTTGGCCAGCGCGCGCTTGGTGAACTCGTCGGTGTTGACGATGATCTCGGCGCCGCGCGGCAGGTCCGGCAGGTTCGCCTTCAGTGCGGCCGGGTTCATCGCGACCAGCACGTTCGGGGCGTCGCCCGGGGTCAGGATGTCGTGGTCCGCGAAGTGCAGCTGGAAGGACGAGACGCCCGGCAGGGTGCCGGCGGGCGCCCGGATCTCGGCCGGGAAGTTCGGCAGCGTGGACAGGTCGTTGCCGAAGGACGCCGTCTCCGAGGTGAACCGGTCACCGGTGAGCTGCATGCCGTCACCGGAGTCGCCGGCGAAGCGAATGATCACCCGATCGAGTCTGCGAATGGGCTTGCCCGGCTTCGTCGGAGGGCCGCCCGGGGCAGGTGGCCCGGCGGGCGCGGCCGAACCCGAGCGCGCGTCCCCGCTCCCGGCACGGGCCTCGTTGCCGTCCGAGCCGTCCACTGCCTCTGACTGATCGACCTGACTGGTCACTGCCGCGGACCTCCTCGTGGGCACACCACCGCGGGCGCGGCCCCGTGCCCCGTCCGCCTGGTGCACCTCTCGCATCCTATGCGGGCCGACACGACGGCGGCCGGAACCGCGTCAGTAATTTCACCGGCCCGCGGCTGCACCGCACATGCTTGTCAACGCCCGCCCGCCGGAGATCATTCCGGCTCGGGCGGGCGTGCGCGAGCACCCGGCGGGCGCATGGCCGAGATGTGCTCCCCCGGGGGGCGTGCCCCGGGAGCCGGGGCCGCGGAACCGGAGGGGCGGGCCTCAGGAGTTGAGGTAGGTGAGCACGGCCAGCACCCGGCGGTGGTCCTCCGCGCTCTGGGCCAGGCCCAGCTTGAGGAATATGTTGCTGACGTGCTTCTCCACCGCGCCGTCGGAGACGACCAGCTGCTTGGCCACCGCGGCGTTGGTGCGGCCCTCCGCCATCAGCCCGAGCACCTCGCGCTCGCGCGGCGTGAGATTGGCCAGAACGTCGCCCTTGCGGCTGCGGCTGAGGAGCTGCTGCACCACCTCCGGGTCCAGCGCGGTGCCGCCCTCGGCGACCCGGACCACCGCGTCGGCGAACTCGCGCACCTCGGCGACCCGGTCCTTGAGCAGGTAGCCGACGCCCCGGGTGGAGCCGGCCAGCAGCTCCGAGGCGTACCGCTCCTCCACGAACTGCGACAGCACCAGCACGCCCAGCTGCGGGTAGCGGCCGCGCAGCTCGACGCAGGCGCGCAGTCCCTCGTCGGTGTGGGTCGGGGGCATCCGCACGTCGGAGACCACGACGTCCGGCAGGGCGTCGGCCGCCGCCAGGTCGTGGATGGCCTTCACCAGGGCCTCGCCGTCCCCGACTCCGGCGACGACCTCCAGGCCGCGATCGGTGAGCAGCCGGGTCAGTCCCTCCCTCAGCAGTACGGAGTCCTCGGCGATGACGACGCGACGCATGGCGACCTTCCCGGCAGGCGTGTGCTGACGGGTGTCAGTCTCCCCCATCCCGGGGCGTGCCGAGGGCCCGGGCCCGGCCTCACCGCGGCCCGGCCCCGACGGCCCCGGCCGGGCTCACATGGTGCGGATCGCCACCGCGTCGCAGAGGCCCTCCAGGGCGGCCTTCGCCGGGCAGTCCGGCAGCGGGGCGAGCAGCGCCCGGGCCTCCTCGGCCCGGCGCAGGGTCTCGGCGCGGGCGCGCTCCAGCGCGGGGTGGGCGCGCAGCAGGCGCAGCGCCTCGGCGTGCAGGTCGTCGTCGGAGAGGTCCTGGTCGAGCAGTTCGCGCAGCCGGGTGTCGTCCGGGTCGGCCGGGTCGGCGGGCATCTGCTGCAGCAGCAGGGTCGGCAGGGTCGGCACGCCCTCGCGCAGGTCGGTGCCGGGGGTCTTGCCGGACTCGTGGCCGTCGCTGGCGATGTCGAGCACGTCGTCGGCCAGCTGGAAGGCGATGCCGATCCGCTCGCCGAACTCGCCGAGGGTGTCCACCAGCTCGCGCTCGGCGCCGGCCATCAGCGCTCCTATCCGGCAGGAGACGGCGATCAGCGAGCCGGTCTTGCCCTCCAGGACGTCCAGGTAGTGCAGCAGCGGGTCCATGTCCGGGCCGGGGCCGCGGGTCTCCAGGATCTGGCCGGTGACCAGCCGCTCGAAGGCCTCGGCCTGCATCCGCACGGCCTCCGGGCCGAGGTCGGAGAGCACCTGGGAGGCGCGGGAGAACAGGAAGTCGCCGGTGAGGATGGCGACCGAGTTGTCCCAGCGGGAGTTGGCGCTCGGTGCGCCGCGGCGCACCGGCGCCTCGTCCATGACGTCGTCGTGGTACAGCGTGGCCAGGTGGGTCAGCTCGACCACCACGGCGGCGGGCACCACGCCGGGCGCCCCCTGGTCGCCGAACTGGGCGGCGAGCAGCAGGAGCAGCGGACGGAAGCGCTTGCCGCCGGCTTCGAGGAGGTGGCTGGCGGTGACGGTGATGAACGGGACGTCGCTCTTGACGGCCTCACCGAGCGCCGCCTCCACCGCGTCCAGTCCGGCCTGGACGTCCCGGGTCAGGTCGCGGTCCTGCACGCTGAGCCCGAAGGGTTCCACGACGGTCACGAAGACCACTCCTCTGTCCCTGGTCGATCTAGCGGCCTGGTCCCTGAGTGCCGCCGCTGGCCATACAGGCAGGGTATCCGGTCGCGAGTGGATCACTGCACGGGCGTGCGGATCCTGTCATGATCGGGCCTGATGCCCTGGTCAGGGCGGCTGTGCGGGCCGGACGGCGGTGGGGGTGAATTCGGATGGAAATAAAGGCGGGAGAGCCGGTCGGGACTCCCCCGGCCCCGGCTCCCGACAAAGACCCGTCCGGGCCGCGCGGACTGGG
>NZ_JBHVFE010000542.1:0-5570 GCF_042801945.1 Kitasatospora sp. NPDC057542 | reverse complement strand
GGGCCGAGGGCGTACCGTGCTGTGCGGCGCACCGTCCCGAGCGCCCCCTGAATTAACGGAAGCGAAGAGATCATGCACCCCACCGCGACTCAGCCCTTGACGTTCCGTCGGGCGGCGCCGACCAGGAACACCACCGCGAGCATCGCCGCGGACAGCGCCCCGACCAGCAGCGGGCCGGGACCGGCCGGACTGCCGTTCACGCGGACGGCCCCCATGAAGTCGACGGCGGCGACGTTGTTGACGAGGATCCACCAGAGCGGCAGGTAGACCGCCTGGAAGAGCCGATGGCTGCGGCTCACCACACCGAGCGCCATGGCCAGCGAGGGGACGAACAGCGCGCCCCCGAGCCAACTGGCCGCCCCCGCGGCGTCGCCCGCCACCAGCATGCGTATCAGCGGGGCGACGCCCGTCACCGCGGTGAGCACCAGCCCAGACGCCCATTCGGCCAGCAGCCGGCGCCGGGCCGACGGGTAGGCGCCGAGCAGCACCTCCAGGCCGTTCTCGACCCGCTGGCTACCGAGCCGGGACCAGATCAGGACCGGCCACAGCCACGTCAGCGGCAGGAGCAGGCCGGTGACGGCGTCCATCGGCAGCGCGAACCCGGCCACCGTCAGCCCGGCGGCGACCAGCCACCACCAGCGGGAGACGCCCTGCACCAGGATGCGGGCCTCGCCCGCCAGCAGCCGGCCGAACGCCCCGGCCCGCCGCGGTTCGGTCCGCGGCAGGACGCCCTGCGCGGTCGCCCAGCGTGCACCCTCGGGCTCCGCCCCGTCGAGTACGGACGGCTCACCCGCCGCCCCGGCGGCAGCCGGCACCGGCGCCGCGTCACCGGAGCCGCGCGCGGGATCGAACCTGCCGAACCACAGGGCCGGCAGCAGCGCCACGGCGAACGCCGCAAGGAACAGTGCCAGCCGGCCGAGGAGGAACCCGGAGGCGGGATCGAAGCCGTCCCAGTGGAAGGTGCCCAGCGGCTTGTCGACCTTGGTCAGGCCGAGGCTGAACCCGCCCGGGTCGGTCGTCCTCTGCTGGGCCTCCAGCGCGGCGCCCATCGACCGTGCGACCTGGTGCACCCCGAGACCGTCCAGCGGCGCGGAAGCCGACTGCCCGCCGATCGCGAGCACCATGGCCAGCACGAACCAGACGACGTTCCCGAAGCCGCCCCGCAGCAGCGGCACCGTCTCGAACAGGAGCGCCGCCGCCGCGGTGACCGCCATCACGGGCAGCGACAGCAGCAGGAACGGCTCCGCCAGGGCGACCGGGTCGACCGCTCTGTCCTCGCCGCGGGCGAGCTGCATCAGCAGCGCGGTGACGGCCAGCACGCCGACCATGGAGGCGAGCACCAGCAGGTTGCTCAGGAACTTGGCCAGGAGGTAGTGAGAGGTGCGCAGCGGGGTGGCGGCGAGGACCTGGCCGACGCCGGTCGTCTCGTCCCGCGCGATGCCGCTGCGCACCACGTAGAAGCCGCCGAAGGTGAGCCAGAGCGCACCGGCCAGGGCCGTGACCGCGCCGACGTACGCGCTGTTGTAGACGCCCCGGCTGCCGCCCACGTCCATGATCGTCCAGTGGCCGTCCGCGTTCGGTACGGCCAGGTAGCCGAGCCCGACCGCGGCGAGCAGGGTCACCGCGTACACCGGCCGGCGCACCCGGTCCCGGAAGTCTCCGACCGCCAGCCCGGCGAGCACCGACCCGGGCACCGCCGTGCTCATCGCCGCACCACCCGCTGCCCGGCGCCGCTTCGCTCCCCCGACCGGTGGATGATGCCCAGGTAGGCGTCCTCCAGGTCGGGCGGCACCCGGACCGCGTCGGGCTGTGGCGGCTCGGCGGCGAGCAGCCGCAGCCGTACGCCGTTCCCGGTCCGCACCATCCGGCTGACCACGTGGCGGGCCTGGACGGCCAGGAGGTCCGCCGGGGCGACCACGGCCTCCCAGACCTGCCCGTCGATCTCCCTGAGCAGTTCGTCGGGCGCGCCCCGGCGCAGCAGCCGGCCGTGCGCGACCACGGCGATGTCGGAGGCCACCGACTCGACGTCGGAGACGATGTGGGTCGAGAGCATCACGACCCGGTCCGCCGCGAGCTCGCTGAGCAGGTTGCGAAAGCGCACCCGCTCCTCCGGGTCCAGGCCGGCGGTCGGTTCGTCGACCACGATCACCTTGGGGTCGGCCAGCAGTGCCTGCGCGATGCCGACCCGGCGGAGCATGCCCCCCGAGTACGTGCCGAGCGGGCGCTTGACCGCCTCGGTCAGGTTGACCAGCTGGATCAGCTCGTCGATCCGGGCCCGGGCGGAGCGGGCGCCGATCCCCTTGGCTGCCGCCAGGTAGGACAGGAACTCCCGCGAGGTCAGGTTCGGATAGACCCCGAAGTCCTGCGGCAGATAGCCGAGTTCCCGGCGCAGCCGGTCCGGCTCGGCCACCGCGTCGGCGCCCAGGTAGCGGACCCGGCCGTCGGTGGGCCGGGTGACCGTCGCCACGATGCGCATGAGCGAGGACTTCCCGGCGCCGTTCGGCCCCAGCAGGCCCAACATCCCGGGGCCGAGGTGCATCGTGATGCCGTCGACGGCCCGCTTGCCGCCCTTGTAGACCTTGGTGATGTCGATCAGTTCGAGCATGGTCTCCGTCTTTCCGGCCTTCCCCGCAGAAGGGCTCGTCGGTTTCAGCCCTTGAGGTCCGTCTCGCGCCCGTCCCGCAGGACCGCGACGCCCTTGGGGACCTCGACCCGGTACTTCGTGTCGCAGTTGGCGAGCCCGGAGCACCCCGCCCGGAGTTCGAGGACGCCGTCCTTCAGCTCCCAGGACTCCTTGACGCTGCCGACCTTGCCGCTCGTGTCGAACCAGCGGGTGACCTTGACGTCCGCGCGATCGGCCGCGACGAGGTCGGCGGGGGCCCCGTGCGACCTGACGTTCAGGCTCTTGCCCGCGAACTCGAAGGTCTTGTCCTCGGGCGGGGCGTCCGCGGCGTCGGCGCAAGCGGCGAGCGGAACGAGGGCGGCCACCGCGAGGGCGATCAGGGCGGGTGCGGATTTCGGGCGTCGGTCCACCGTGTCCTCCTTACGTCTGCGATCGGGTGCGCCGCTCGGGGCGCTTCCCGGGGCACGTGGGCACGCTCGCCAGCCTCGCCGATCCGCGGGCGTCTGCCATCTGCCGTTCGGCAGATATCCCGTTCGACCAAAGGGGGAGTTTCTTCCACCGACAACGCCTCCCCGTCATCGCCAGAATGGCCTCACGGCCGGCACGACCGAGCCGCGCAACGGCACCACTGGAAGGGAACCGCGTCCATGGACAACACGCTGCAACTCGGGGAGGGCCCCGCACCGGCCGAGGTCACCGGGTTCTCCGTACCCGCCGGACTCACCGCTCTCCGACGGTCCCTGACCCTCAGCCGGCTCTCCGCTCTGGCCCTCGTCCGCTCCATGGGCGTCACCGGCGCGATCCCGCTCGTCGGGCCGGGCCTCGGCCTGGTCCCCCGGGCCATGGCCCGGGTACGCGACCTGACGGACCGCCAACGCGCCCTGGCCGAGGAGTGGTCCGGCATCCGGTTCCCCGGGCCGCCCGGCCCGCTGCCGCCGGTGCCCGCCGGCGCCTCCGGCGCCATCGCCCGCTACCGCTGGATCACGGGCGACCCGCAGACCCGGCGGGAGTTCGGCTGGGTCCTCACCGAGCCGGTCGTCGGCGGCCTGCTCGCCTTCCTGCCGATCGCCGTCCTGCTCAGCGGCCTCTGGGGCGTCTTCCTCGCCTTCTTCGGCGTCCCGCTGTCCGCCGAGTGGGACGGCCTCTGGTACCAGTTCATCCCGATCGAGGGCACCGCCACCGCCGCCCTCTCCGGCCTCCTCGGCCTGCTCCACCTCCCGCTCGCCCTCTGGCTCGCACCCCGCACGGTCCACCGGCACGCCCGCCGCACCCGCTCGATGCTCGCCCCGAGCGAACAGGAGCTGCTGGCCGGCCGGATCGCCCACCTGACCGCCACCCGCAGCACCGCCGTCGACACCCGGATGGCCGAGATCCGCCGGATCGAGCGCGACCTGCACGACGGCGCCCAGGCCCGGCTGGTCGCGATGGGCATGACCCTGGACGCCGCCGAACACCTCCTGGAGACCGACCCGCAGGCCGTCCGCGCCCTGCTGGTCGAGGCCCGCCAGTCCTCCGCCAAGGCCCTGGAGGAGCTCCGCGACCTGGTCCGCGGCATCCACCCGCCGGTCCTCGCCGACCGCGGACTCGCCGACGCGGTACGGGCGTTGGCGATGGTCTGCCCCGTCCCCACCGACGTCTCGGTGGACCTTCCCGGCCGTCCCGAGATGCCCGTCGAGTCGGCCGCCTACTTCGCGGTCTCGGAGCTCCTCACCAACGTCGTCAAGCACTCCGACGCCGGCCGCGCCGGAATCGAACTCCGCTACGATCGCGGCGTGCTGCGCATCACCGTCTCGGACAACGGACGGGGCGGCGCGGACGCCGGCCGGGGCACCGGGCTGCGCGGCGTCGAACGACGGCTCGCCACCTTCGACGGGGTCGTCTCCGTCAGCAGTCCCCCCGACGGTCCGACCACGGTCATCATGGAGCTTCCGTGCGCATTGTCCTCGCCGAGGACCACTTCCTCCTGAGGGACGGCCTGATCCGCCTCCTCCAGGCCCACGGCCACCAGGTGGCGGCCGCCGTGGACAACGGCCCCGACCTCCTCCTGGCCCTCACCGAGCAGCGGCCGGACGTCTCGATCGTCGACGTCCGGCTGCCCCCGACCTTCACCGACGAGGGCCTGCGCGCCGCCCTCACCGCCCGCCGCACCACGCCCGGCCTCCCCGTCCTGCTCCTCTCCCAGTACGTCGAACCCCTCTACGCCCGCGAACTCCTCGCCACCGGCGGCCGCGGTGTCGGCTACCTGCTCAAGGACCGCATCACCAACGGCGCCCAGTTCCTCGACGCCATCCACCGCGTCGCCGCCGGCGGCACGGCCATGGACCCCGAGGTCGTCGCCCAGCTCCTGGTCCGCAAGAACCGCGACACCGCCCTCGCCACCCTCTCCACCCGCGAACGCGAAGTCCTCGAATCCCTCGCCCAGGGCCGCTCCAACGCCGGCATCGCCCAAGCCCTCTTCATCACCGAGAAGGCCGTCGCCAAGCACATCGGCAACATCTTCACCAAGCTCGACCTCCTCCCCACCGACACCGCCAACCGCCGTGTCCTGGCCGTCCTCACCTACCTCGACCAGTGACCCCGCCCCACCCCGGGCACGCAAAAGGCCCAGGCCGGAATCAATCCGACCTGGGCCTTCACCGAGCCGCCTGCGGGATTCGAACCCGCGACCTACGCATTACGAGCCCGAGAGTGATCATCTTGGCTACTGCCGCCATCGATCACTTGGTGATGAACCCGCAGGTCAGGACGTTGCACCGTGATCCCCGATCCCGCCCGAACCGGCACGTGCTACCCCGTCCGCTCACGCATCGCTCACGCAGCCCGCGTCCCGCTCGACTCCAACATGGCGGGCTGCTAGTGCTGTGACCGCATACGTTCGCCGGGTTGCTGGATCACGCGGCGAGGAGGGGTCTGCCGCCCCATCGGATGCCCTTCTCGCTGCGGACGC
>NZ_JBHVFE010000541.1:0-5577 GCF_042801945.1 Kitasatospora sp. NPDC057542 | reverse complement strand
GCACCGGTACCACGTCGTGGTTGCTCGGACCGTTCGACGTGTCCGTCGGTCGTGCAGGCGGTGCGGCGTGGGGGCCCGGTCCGGCGGGCGTGGTCGGCTGCTCGGGGTCAGGCGTTCGCGTCCGTGGAGGAGCGCACCACCAGCTGCGGCGCGAAGCGCTCCACGCGCTCCGTCCTTTCACGGTCAGGGGCCTGAAGGAGCGTCAGGGCGCGTTCGGCCATGGTGGTGAGCGGGTGGCGGATGGAGGTGATGGGCGGGTCGAGGAGTTCGAGTATCTCGGTGTCGTCGAAGCCGGTGACGGCGATCCGGCCGGGGACGGGGACCGCCGAGCGCTGCAGGGTGCTGACCAGCCCCACCGCGAGGACGTCCGCGCCGCAGACGACGGCGTCGATCTCGGCGTGCCGTTCGGCGATGCGGCGGCCCGCGGTGCGGCCGGCGTCGGTGGTGAAGCTGGGCAGCAGGACGGTGGTGGCGTCGGCCCCGCGGGCCTCGGTGAAGGCGGCGAGGCGTTCCGCGCCGGAGGAGGAGGCCTGGTCGGCGGCGACCAGGGCGATCCGGTGGCGGCCGAGGCCTTCGAGGTGGTCGAGGAGCAGCCGCATCGCGGCGGTGTTGTCGAGGGTGACGGCGACGGTGCCGGAGCCGGTGGCCCAGCGGTCGAAGAGGACGACGGGGGTGCGCTTGGCGGCGGCCCGGACGGCGGGGCCGGACGCGCCGGCGGAGACGGGGACGACGAGCAGGCCGTCGACGCGGCCGCCGAGCAGGGTCTCGATCTGCTCGGCCTCGACGGCGGTGTCGTTGGCGGCGTCGGAGACCACCAACTGCCCGCCGGCGGCGCGGACTTGCTGGGCGATGGCGTCGGCGAGCTGGACGAAGTACGGGTTGGCGAGCGAGGGGACGACCACGCCGATGGTGCCCGTGGTGCCGGTGCGCAGCGCCCGGGCGGAGTGGTTGGTGCGGTAGCCGAGGCGCTGGGCGGCCTCCTCGACGCGGCGGGCGAGTTCGGGGTCGACGTTGCGCGGGGTGCCGGCCAGGACGCGTGAGGCGGTCGCGCGGGAGACGCCGGCGGCCGCGGCCACGTCGAGGAGTCGGGGCGCTGTCACGTGGGCGGTCCTTCGCGGTCGGAATCGGGCTCGGCTGAGCTGGCGGAATGCGCAGCACGAGGGTACTTGACGGTTTCCGGGGGCTGGTCCACAGTGTGGGAGATCGATCTCCCAAGGAGTGCAGATGCCGCCCATCACCGTCGTCGGTTCGGTCAACCGCGACCTCGTCCTCACCGTCGAGGACCTGCCGCGCCCCGGCGAGACCGTGCTCGCGCGGGGCTTCGTGGAGGGCGTCGGCGGCAAGGGCGCCAACCAGGCCGTCGCGGCGGCCCGGCTCGGGTCGCAGGTGCGCCTGGTCGCCAGGGTCGGCGCGGACGCCGACACCATCCTGCGGGCGCTCGCCGCCGAAGGGGTGGACGTCGAGGCGGTGCGCCCGGAGCCGGAGAGCACCACCGGGATCGCCTCGGTGGTGGTCGACCGGGCCGGCGAGAACACCATCGTGGTCAACCCCGGCGCCAACGCCGCGCTGTCGGTCGCGGACCTGCCGGAGCGGCTGGCCCGGTCGGCGGGCGAGGTGGTCCTGGTGCAGCACGAGATCGCCGCCGAGGTGGTCGCCGCGGCCGTGCTGCGGGCCCGGGAGCAGGGCGGCACGGTCGTCCTCAACCCGGCCCCGGCCCGGCCGGTCGCCCCGGAGGTGCTGTCCGCCGTCGACGTCCTCGTCCCCAACCTCGGCGAACTCGCCACCCTGCTCGGCGCGGAGCCGCCCGCCGGCCCGGACGGGGCGCGTGAGCTGCTGGAACGGGCCGCGCTGCCCTGCCGGGCCGTGGTGGTGACGCTCGGCGCGGACGGGGCGCTGATCAAGCAGCCCGGCCGCCCCGCCGTGCACCTGCCGGCCCCCGTCGTGGACGCCGTCGACACCGTCGGCGCCGGCGACACCTTCTGCGGAGCCCTCGCCGACTCCCTCGCCCGGGGCTCCGACCTGCCGGCCGCCGCCCGCCGCGCCGTCCGCGCGGCCTCGCTGGCCGTGACCGGTCTCGGCGCCCAGTCCTCCATGCCGTCCGCGGCACAGCTCGACGCGGCCGCCGCCCCCGGCGTTCCCGCGGTTCCCGCTGCGTCCTGACGTACTTTCGGTTCCCCGGCGTCCTGACGCACCTTCGGCTTCCCCACCTCCCCCCCCGCACCATCGGTTCAACGGAGAACACCCATGCGCAACCTCAAGCTCGGACTGTTCGAGAACGCCCAGACCAACGCGAGCGGCACCGCCACCTGGCGCCACCCCGACAGCCGCCGGCACCTGTTCGACACCCTCGGGTACTGGCGCGAGATCGCGCAGATCTGCGAGGACGCCAAGCTTGACTTCCTGTTCCTGGCCGACGCCTGGGGTTGGTCGGAGATCAACGGGGTGCGCCCGCCGATCGCCACCGAGGAGACCCTGGACCTGCCGCGCCTGGACCCGTTCGTGATCGCCTCGGCGCTGCTGGCCGGCACCACCGACCTGGGACTGGTGGTGACCGGCTCGGTGCTGGTGGAGCCGCCGTACGCGTTCGCCCGCCGGCTGGCCACCCTGGACCAGCTGTCCGGCGGCCGGCTCGGCTGGAACATCGTGACCACGGGCACGGCCGACACCGCGGTCAAGGCCTTCGGCATGGACATGGTGGCGCACGACGACCGGTACACGATGGCCGAGGACTTCCTCGACCTGGTCTACAAGTACTGGGAGGGCGCCTGGGAGCCGGACGCCCTGGAGAAGGACAAGGACGGCCGGTTCGCCGACCCGGCCAAGGTGCACCTGGTCGAGCACGAGGGTCCGTACTTCCGCTCGCACGGCTACGGCAACACCGCCCGTTCCCCGCAGGGCACCCCGGTGCTGTTCCAGGCCGGCGCCTCCCCGGCAGGCCGCCGGGTCGGCGGGCGGCACGGGGAGTGCATGTTCGTCGGCAGCGGCTCGGTGCAGCAGCTCGCCGGGCACACCGCGGCGATCCGCGAGGAGGCCGTACGGGCGGGCCGCCGGGCCGACGAGGTCAAGGTGATGTCGGCGTTCTCCTGCGTGGTCGGCGCCACCACCGCGGACGCCGAACGCCGTTGGCAGCGTGTCCTGGACGCCCAGCGTCCGGAGGTCACCGTCGCCAGCTACGCCATGTTCACCGGCCTCGACCTGTCCTCGTACGCGCCGGACACCCCGATGTCGGAGCTGTCCACCGAGATGTCGCAGACCCAGGTCGCCCGGTTCGCCGGCAAGACCGTCGGTGACGTCCTCGCCGACTGGCACACCCACGGCGTCGGCGCCCGTCCGGTGGTCGGCACCGCCGAGGAGATCGCCGACGAGATCTGTGCCCTGGCGGAGGGCGCCGACCTGGACGGCTTCCTGCTCTCCCCGACCGTGCAGCCGGCCTCCACCACGGAGTTCGTCGAGTCGGTGCTGCCGATCCTGCGCGCCCGCGGCGTCTTCCGCGGCGAGTACGCGGCCGGCGAGTCGCTGCGCGAGCGGCTCACCGGCGCGTCCGACCGGGCGCTGCCGGCCAGCCACCCGGCCGCGCAGTACCGGCACTGAACCACCCCACTCGCGACGAGAGGACGGCGACGACCATGGTCACTCCCGCCCACCATCCGAACCCGCCCGCCGCCGCGTCCGCGGAACCGAACGCGGTCGTACCGCACACGGCGGAGCTGAACGCCGCGGCGCTGCGCCAGGCGTTCGGGGCCTACCCCACCGGGGTGGTCGCGCTCGGCGCGCTGCGCGACGGCGAACCGGTCGGGCTCGCGGTGAGCTCCTTCGTGTCGATCTCGCTGGAGCCGCCGATGGTCGCCGTCAGCGTGGCCCGCACCTCGACCACCTGGCCGAGGCTGACGGAGGCGCCGGTCCTGGGGCTGAGCGTGCTCAGCCGTGGCCAGGGCGCGCTCTGCCGACGGCTCGCCTCCCGCGAGGGCGACCGCTTCGACGGCACCGGGTGGCAGGCGACGCCGGACGGCGCTGTGCTGATCCACGACGCGGCGCTGTGGCAGACCGCCCGGGTGAACGCGGTGTACGACGGCGGCGACCACGAGATCGTCCTGATGGAGCTGCTCACCGTCGAGCTGTTCCCCGGGGTGGAGCCGCTGGTCTTCCACACCAGCCAGTTCCGTGAGCTCACCCCCCATGGCTGACGCTCCGACGACCCCCCTGTCCGGCACCGTGGTGCACGGTGCCGGCCGGGGGCGGGGGCTGGGCTTCCCCACCGCCAACATCGCCTCCGACCCCGGTGCGCCCGTCCCGCCGCCCGCGATCTACAGCGGCTGGCTGGCCCGCCGCGCGACGGGCACCGTGCACCGCGCGACGATCAGCATCGGCACCAACCCCACCTTCTGCGACACCTCCGAGATCCACACCGAGGTGTACTGCCACGACGCCCCGGGCGACCTGTACGGCGAGCGCGTCGACCTGTGGTTCGTCGCCCGGATCCGGGACACCGAGAGGTTCGCCTCCGTCGACGAGCTGCTGCTCGCCGCCCGGGAGGACGTCCGCCGCTCCGAGACCCTGCTGGACTCCGAGCACGGACGGCACGTCCTCGCCGCCCTCTCCTGATCCACCGGTGCCGCCCTTCCCCTCCTGATCCACCGGCACCACCACCCTTCACCTGCCGGCGCGCACACCCGCCCCCCTCACGACTGCGCGCGCCCCGCGCCCCGAGCCCGGTCGGCCCCGCACCCCGCTTCGGCGGGGCCGACCGCCCCTTCCCCCACCTCGCTCCGCACGAACAAAGGTGTGAGTCATGAGCGCGTTCCACTGGCTGAACGAGCAGTTCGACTTCTTCGGCCTCCCCGTCTACTGGTCCGACTTCCTGGGCAACATCCTGGCGCTCGCCACCGTCTGGCTGGCCCTGCGGCGCTCGCTGGTGGCCTGGCCGGTGCAGATCCTCGGCTCGGTGCTGCTGCTGATCGCCAGCCTGAACGTGCACCTCGGCGGCAACGCCGCCCGGCAGATCGTCATCATCGTCTCGGCCTCCTGGGGCTGGGCGACCTGGAAGCGCAGCCGGGAGCAGGAAGGCACCATCAACGTCCGCTGGGCGTCCGGGCGGGAGCGCGCGGTGCTGATGGCCGCGATGGTGCTGGGGACGGCCGCGTTCGGTGCGGTGCTGAAGGGGACGGACGCCTCGTTCTACCCCGGGGCGCCGTGGTGGATGGTGCTCGCGGACGCCTGGATCTTCGTCGGTTCGATCCTCGCCATGTACAGCCAGGCCCGCCGCTACGTGGAGTTCTGGTTCGTCTGGCTGGCCGTCGACCTGGTGGGCGTGCCGCTCGCGGTCCACTCCGAGCTGTACTTCTCCGGCATCGTCTACGGGATCTTCTTCGTGATGGTGCTGCTCGGCATCCGCGACTGGGCGTCCCGCAGCAGACCGCAGGAGATCGCCTCGCCGCTGGAGCCCGCCGTCCTGGTCGAGGGCCGGGACGACGCCCGCCCGGGCGGCAGCCCCGTTTCCCGGGCCGGGGCGGCCGACTGACGGTAAGTCACCACAAGCGCACCGCACTCCGCCCGCGGGCCGGACCCCTTCTCCGGGGC
>NZ_JBHVFE010000540.1:0-5584 GCF_042801945.1 Kitasatospora sp. NPDC057542 | reverse complement strand
CCCTTGCTACACGGGGAGCAGCAGCACGCCCGGGTGCGGCAAGGCCGGCCTTGCCGCACCCGTGACCGGGCGGGCGCTGCGGCGGTTGCACCTGAATGACGAAGACCCCCTCCGCGCTGTCCTGGCTCGACCAGGCCGACGAGCGCTACCACAGCCGCGAAGAAACCAAGAAGCCCGGTAAGTCCGGGGAGCGGGTGCTCACCTCGGACGAGCGGGACGCCCTCGCCCTAGCCTCCGTCACGGGCCAGCACGCCGCCGACTGGATCCGCTCCCTCGCTTCCCGCCAGCACGATGAGGGCTCCCGGCAGGTCCTGGAGCAGTACGCCGGCGCCGTCGAGCAGATCCTGCGCTACGAGATCATCCCAGGCGGCGACGGCGAGCTGGTGAAGGAACTGCGCTACACCCTGGACGCCTACGTGCTGCTGGGCAGCGTCCAGAGCGGGCACCGGCCAAAGCTGACCGCCGCCGAGCGGGTCGCACTGCTGGCGATCGGCTTCACCGCCCTGTCCTCACCGCGGGTCGTCCTCAACGACCTCACCGACCTGGTGCCGCTGTGCCAGGCGATCGACCAGGCCCTGGCCATCGGCATGGCCGACGCAGCGGCCGCGCCCAAATGCCGGCCGTGACCGCCAAGCGACCTCTCCGCTGTCCCAGCCGCCCGCCCCGCCTCGCTCGACGGCTCCGGTGACAAGGACCTGAACGAGGACACCCTCGCCGAAGCCGCCACCGAAGCCCGCGCAGCACCGAGCCGACAGCCGCGGTCGACAAGCTGGTACGTGAAGGCCTGATCCGTCAGCTCACCGACTTGGCAGCACACGCTCGGCGAACCCAGCCGCGCGCTCACCGCCGCCGCGCAGGACTGACCGCCGGAGTGGGCCGCCGATGCCCTCCGCACCGAGGACCTCCGCTGGCGCCACGCCCGCCACCACCACGACCACCTGCCAGACGGGGAACCGGACAGCCAGCCGTGGTGATCACCGATACCCGGGGCGCGGAAGAATAGGACAGGTGACCAGCACTCAGCCCCTGCCCAGGGGCCTCAACTCCCTGATCCCCGACGCCCGCGCCCAGGCAACCCCCGGGCGAACGCGCCGCCTCCCAGCTCCTCCACCTGCGCGAGGCCACCGTGCCCGTGCCGGTCCTCGCCGCGGCCGCCGAACTGATCGCCCCGCAGCTGAAGGACCCGGACCCAGCCACCCAGGAGGCGGCCGCCGCCGTCCACGCCCGTCTGGTCGCCGCCATCGAGGGCGCCACACCCGTGATCCGTCTCAACGAAGTTTGATCAGTCTCGCCGGACCTTGACCGCTCGCCGCTGGCTGCGGTCCGGGCCTGGACGGGCAGTCAGGTTCGGTCGGCGCCGAACAGGGGTCGAGCGGGTCACCCTCGTAGCCGAGGACGAGGCACACCGTGGCGACCGGCCCCTGGGAAAGGTCTGCGAGCCGAGCGAGGGCCGTCGCCTCGGACGGAAGCGCGGTGGGATCGAAACCGGCAGGGAAGCCCTGACCCGCCCCGCAGAACACGAGCAGGACCAGCAGGCCGGGAACCGTCTGGAGGCGCGGTGCGTGAGGGGAAGGCGGCGGAGTTGCTCTCCGATGCCGAGAGTTTCGAGGTTCTGTCCCGGGAGATCCTCCCGGCCTGGACCCGGGAGGCGGTGCCGCAGACGCGGCCGGTGGTGCTGCTCGTGGCCGGGCCGCCCGGCAGCGGGAAGACCACCCTCTCCGGTCTTCTGCTGCCGGTCCTCGGACTGCGTGGCGGAGCGGTGCGCGTCGGCGCCGACCTCTACAAAGCCGCGCACCGGCACTATCCGGCACTGCTGGCCGAGGACGTGCGGACCGCTGGCGCCGGTGTGCGTACTGACACCCGCCGCTGGCAGGTCGAGGTGGAGGGGTACGTGCGCGCCCACCGGCTGGACGCTGTGGTGGAAACCGCGCTCGCCGACCCGGAGGCGGCCCGGGCCCAGGCGCTGGCGTACCGGGCGTCCGGGCACCGGGTCGAGATAGTCGCGCTGGCGTGCGCGTCGGCGGTCAGCCAGCTAGGGGTGCTGAAGCGCTACCTCGGCAACGGAGACGGGGCCGGACGCTACGTGTCGTGGGCCAACCACGACGAGTGCGCCCGCCAGCTGGCCCACACGCTGGGCGTACTGGAGGAAGAGCACCTGGTCGACCGCGTGACAGTAGTGCGGCGCGGCCTGGAGCCTCTGTACGACAACGAGCTCGCCGACGGGACATGGATCCGGCCACCGGGGGCGGCGCGGGCGGTGGAGGCCGAGCAGGCCAGGTGGTGGGGCGCCGTGGAGACCGCGACCTTCCGCCGGTCCCTGGCCAGTGCCGAGCGCGCGCTGGCGCGGGCGGAGACCCGGCTTCCGTCTGACCAGGTGCTGGCCGTCATGCGAGACCCGGAACGGTGCGCCGCGCTGGCCGAACCGGTACGTCGCACCGCCCAGCCGATCGCCGAGCCGCCCGGCATCGACTACCACCGGCTGTCCGCCGACGAACACGAATGGATCTTCCAGAACCTGATCGTCCCGGACCTCGGGGAGGTCGTGGCGCTGGAGCGGCCCGTCGTCGTGTACGTGATGGGGGCGCCGGGCGCGGGCAAGACCCAGGCGACGATGATGGTGCGCCGGGCGCTGCGCGATCGGCGGCCGGTGTGGATCGCGGGCGAGTTGTTCAAGGCGGCCCATCCGGACTACTTCCGGCTGCTGCGCGAGCATCCCCGCACCGCGTCCGCCCGGATCCGCGCGGACTACAAGGCGTGGCAGGCCCGGGCCGAGGCGTACGTTCGGGAGCGGCGCGCGGACACCGTGATCGAGGTCGCCCCCGGCAGTGCGAACTCCTTCCTCGACGACGTGGCCGCGTGGCGGCGGGCCGGGTATCGCGTCGAGTTGCTGGTGCTGGATGTGCGTGCGGCCGACAGCCGCCAGGGCACCGCCCTGCGCTACGCGGAGGTCAGCCGGGGCGGCACCCGGCCGGGCCGGTTCACCACCGCCAGCGGTCACGACCGGTGCCTGGCGGCGGTGCTGGAGTGCGTCCAGGCCGTCGAGGAGCAGCGCCTGGTCGACCACGTCGGCGTGGTACGACGTGACGGCACTGCCGTCTTCCGCAACACGCTCGGTCCCGACGGCCGGTGGACCGGCCAAACCGGTGCCGCGCTCGCCGTCCGGGCGGGGCAGGTGCGGCCCTACACCGAGCACGAGGCCCGCCGGTTCCTCGCCCACCAGCGCAAGCTGCGCGCGGCGCTGCCGCAGTACCGGCGGGACGTCGACGCGATCACCCGCCTTGCTTGGCCGCTGCTGCCGCCCGCGCTCCAGCCCGGCCGTCTCGCCTTCGCCCCGCCCGCCGCGCTCCCGGCACCACACCCTACACGCCGGTGATCTCGCTGAGCCTGGCGTCGTAGTCGGCCTCGATCCGCCCCGGCTCCGCCCCGGTCATCTCCGGCAGGTCGCGCAACGCCTTGGTGCAGGCGGCACGCTCGGCCAGCAGCCGCGCGACGCGGTCCGGGGTTGGTGCCGGGCGCCGGCGTTCGGCGCGGATCTGCTCGGCGTACCAGGCCGCCACCTGCTCGATCTTCTCCGCGATCCGGCCGCGGGCATCGTCGCCTCCGGTGCCGTCAGGCACGCCGGAGCCGGGGACGGCCGGAGAGTGCTCGAGGGGATCAGGCTCGTACATGGGAACCGCCTCCCTGACGCCCCCTCCGGCGTCCGATGGCTCGACAACGAGGAGACCGTGCAGACCAAGTGGCGGGCCCTGGTCACCGCCGACAGACCCCCCTCGCACGGCCATAACGAAGAGGCCCGCCTCCGAGAGGGCGGGCCCTGGCACTCAGTCCGTTCACAGGATCCGCGAGACGTAGATCCTCGGCGGGTCCGAGTCCTCGTTCACCGCATACTCCACCAACCCCGGATCCCGGCGCAGCGGCGCCGAGTGCATCCCGGGACGGCCTGGCACCGGCATGCTCAGGTGCGGGAAGGGGTTCTCGCGCAGGTCGACCAGGAACGCCACCACGGCGGAGAACACCTCGGCCGACGTGCCCGGGTGGCCGGGGAACTCCTCGACGGCCGGGGAGATGGTGATCGGGTCGTCCTCGTGGCCCGGGAACTCGGTGTAGTCGCTCACAGGGCCCCGAGCCGACGCAGAACTGCGGAGGCGGAGGTGCCGGGGGCCGTGCCGGCCTGGACGGCGGCGTGGATACAGTCACCCTCCGGGTCACGGTAGAGCTCCGCCCGCAGCCACCACCGCTTCAGCACACCGCTGATCGTGTCGACGTCGGCCTCACCCATTTCCCGGTAGAACTCCATCCGCTGCGCCGGCGGCAAAGCGGCGGCGACGGCGTCCTGGGTACGCGAGACGGGCTGGCTGCCGTCATGGTGGCCGTGCAGGGGCGCTGCGCTCACAGTTCCTCCGGAAGTCTCGTGCGTGCGGGACCGATACCAGTGTCCTCTCCCAGTGGCATCGGTTGGTACCCAGGGCTCCGGACCGGCGAGCCCGCGGGCATCGGGAGGTGAGCCGGGGACGGCCGACGCCGGGGCTCGGAGTCGAACGACCAGTCCCGGCACGGCACTGCGGCCGGCTCAGCAGGAGCCAGGCGGCGTCAGTGGTGCGGACGAAGCGCCCGAGCCGGGACCTCGGGGACGGGGGCACCCCAGGTCCCGGCTGCGGGAGGCACCAGCCACACCAAGGCATGGCCGGTCTGCTCGGCAGCCCGTCAAGGGGGTGGTGGGGCTGCCGTGACCGGAATGCTAGACCCGTCCGAGCCCCGCGAACAGGGCTGTGACCTGCAATTTCCCGGGCGCGGACATGCCCGAGGTCAGAAATTCTTACCCCCGCCCCGGCGAGCGGACCGTGCCGAGGAGTCCTCGGCACGGAGACCGGGCTGCGTGGGCCGGCTGGCGCTGCGGGTGGTGCACGGAACGGGGCGGGTGAGCGGGGGGAGGGGCCCTTCGAGGATCGGGGCCGCCAAGCGTCCACTTCTTCCTGTCCAGTCGCAACCAGCTTGCGTTGCAAGGACTTTGGGTCCCGTGTCGGCGCGCTGCCCGGCACCTGCCCCTTCAGTTGCAGTCGGATGGCAATCGACTACTATCCGAAATCAATTCTGACAGCGCACGGCCATGGGAGGGGCTCAGGGGCCAGGCAAAACTGTGGGGGGAAGACATGCCAAATCCTGATCTGGCCTCGGAGCTCAAGGTCAATCCGGCCGAACTGGAGGGCTGCGGGCAGAGCGCCCAGCACATCGGGAGTCTCATACCGGACGAAACCTCGATCTCATGAGCACCGCAATGCGCGCCTCCGTGACGTTGTCACTGGCCAGAAGGTCCGCGGTCGCCGCCGCGCTGGCGATCACGACACTGCCCCTGAACGCCTGCGGAGCGAGCACGCTACAGGAACGGTCCAAGCCCACGATCACACTGGCCCAGGCCAAGAAGCAGATCGATAACTATCTCGCGGACATCCTGGCCAAGCTGCCGGTCAAGCCCACGGCCAGCTCCGGCAACTTCCGCGATATGGAATGCGACGCCAACGACATCGGTCCGCATGGCAGAACACAGACCAGCCGAGGATACGACTTCGGGGACGTTCCGTCCGCC
>NZ_JBHVFE010000539.1:0-5611 GCF_042801945.1 Kitasatospora sp. NPDC057542 | reverse complement strand
ATCGTCGGTCGCCGATCAGGGCTGGATGTTCTCCAGGTCCTCCAGAAGGCTGGCGTGCTTCGGCTCCCAGCCGAGCGCCTGCCGGGTGCGGGTGCTGGACGAGGGCTGGTCGGCCTTGAAGATCGGGCCGAGCGGGCCGTAGGTCTCCTCCGGCACCGACTCGACCGGCAGGCCCAGCCGTCGGCCGATGACGGCCGCGATGTCCCGTACCTTGTCCCCCTCGTCGGCCACGGCGTGCCAGACGGTACCGGCCTCCGCCTGCTCCAGGGCCAGCCGGAAGAGAACGGCCGCGTCGAGCGCGTGGACGGCGGGCCAGCGCTGCGTGCCGTCGCCGGGGTAGCCGGAGATCCTGCTCTGGCGTGCGATGTTGGTCAGCAGACCGGCGAACCCGCCCGTGCCCTCGTTGTGAACCGTGCGCGGCATGCGTACGGACGTGCTCCGAACCCCGCGCGAGGCCAGGCCCAGGACTGCCGTGACCGTGCGACCGCGGCCGCCGACCGGCCCGTCGGTCGGCACCGGGTCGGCCTCGGTGGAGGCACGGCCCGGCACCCAGGGCGTACCCGAGACGGTGACCAAGGGGCGGTCGCTGCCGACGAGCTCCTCGCCGAGGGTGGTGAGGGCGGCGGTCTCCTCGGCGACGTTCTGGGCGAGGGCCTCGGGGCTGCTGAAGTCGTTGCCGAAGGCCAGGTGGATCACCCCGTCGGCCTGGGCGGCGCCGGAGCGCAGGACGTCCAGATCGGCGAGGCCTCCCCGCAGCGGCTCGGCGCCGGCTGCCTCGGCGGCCTGTGCGGAGGCGTCGGAGCGGGCGAGCGCAAGGACGGTGTGGCCGTTGCCGAGGAGTTCGGCGACGACGGCGGAACCGATCAGACCGGTGCCGCCGGTGACAAAGACGCGCATGGAAGCCCTCCCGGAAGTGATGGGACTCTTGTCCCGTCACTCACTCTAGCAGGGTGATGGGACAAGAGTCCCATCGCATATGCTGTACCCATGGGTAGATGGGAACCAGGTGCGCGTGAACGCCTCGTCGTGACTGCGGTCGACCTGTTCACGGAGCAGGGGTATGACGCCACGACGGTCGCGCAGATCGCCGAGCGTGCCGGGGTCACCAAGAGCACCTTCTTCCGGCACTTCCCCGACAAGCGCGAGCTGCTGGTCGCCGGGCAGGAGACGCTGAGCCGGCTGCTGACCGAGGGGATCGCCGACGCGCCCGGTAACGCCAGCCCGCTTGAGGCAGTCGCCGCCGGTCTCGAGCGCGCCTCGACCGCGATGGGCCCCAGGAGTCGCGAGCTCGCCCCCCGTCTGAAGGCGGCCGTCGCCGCCAGCGCCGAGCTTCAAGAGCGTGACACCCTCAAGACCGTCAGTCTCGCGGCCGCGATGACAACCGCTCTGGTCGCCCGCGGCGTATCCGATCCGACCGCGGCTCTCGCGGGCGAGCTGGGCGTCCTCGCTTTCAAACGGGGGTACGCCGAATGGGCCGAGGACGACCGTGGCGCCGAGGACGAGCTCGCCGGGTACACCCTGGCGGCCCTGGACGAACTGCGTGCGGCGAGCGCATCGCTGGGCTGACCGGACGAGCACCGTCCAGCGCCGGTGCGGTGGACGAGAAGCAGACCTCACAGCTCTTCGAGCTCGCCGGCCTGATCCTGGCTGTGGGCCGCCATGTCCAGGCCTCCAAGGAGGCCGCAGCCCAGTCCGGAACGCCTCGGCAAGGAGCCGTGATGCGTTTCATCGGCCGGCACCAGGGCGCTACGGGGCCTACGAAGGCCGTGTACAGGGACGCCCCGCGACCGCACCGTGACCATGGAGGTGCGCAGGTCGTTGGTGGTGCCGAGACCCCCTGGTACCGCGCGCTGAGGCATGAGAGGGGTCTTTGGCCGGGCGTTGCTCCCTCGTTGCAGGCGGAGGACGTCCGGGCGACGACATCGGTGGCGGGCCTGGGAACTTCAGAAGTCGACCCGAAGGCCGGGCCCGTCGTTGGTGGAGGGCGAAACCGGCGGCCTGCGGAAACGGGGCTCCGAAGCGATGGGACTCGGGGCGGCGGTGACCGGGCGGCGGTGCTGGCCACTGACTGGAGATCGCCACTGATCCGGCGGCCGTCGCCGACGCCCTGGTGATCACGGACTGGATTGCTCAAGAGATCGGATTCGATCTCACTCCCGAACTGCGGGAGGTGTTCGGGTGGGCCGATCGCCAGGCGTTGGAGGGACTGGCACGAACCGACGGCGGACAGGCGGCATGCGCCGCGTAGCGAGTCCTGGACAGAGGTTCTTTCGCCGCCTGAGACACTGCCGGCGGTGGATGCGGTGATCACGCTGGTGTGCGTGAACACCGCATCCGTCTCGATCGGGATGGCTCTCCGATTCGAGGTTGCTCTTCAGCGCTCGGCACGTTCGGCTTCGGTGCCCCGGAAACGGTAGGACTCGGTGCCGGTCTGGATGAGCGTGCAGCGGAAAGTGATCCGGTCGGCGATGACGGCGCAGAGCCTGGGGTCACCGAACGTCTTGTCCCACTCCGCGAATGGCGAGTTCCCGGCGACCGTGAATTCGCGTGGCCTCCGCTCGGGGCGGCGGTCGGGCCGCTTCGAGGCACGCTGGCCTCCGGACACCCTCCGGAGCGAAGGGATGGCCGCCCGGGGAATTACGGTGACCGTCCACAGGAAGGGACTCTCGGTGCTGCCGGCCAGCCGCCCGGCCGACAGCACATCGCAGGAGAACGTGCGTCGGTGACTACCGTGCCAGTGGCGGAACAGCTCTGATCGACCGTGTGAGAACTCTCCGGACTGCGGTGACCTCGTCCTCCAGCTCGACAGTCCGGCGTTCGAGCCTGCCGGCCCGCTCGGCCTGCTCGGCAAGCTCGGCGGCCAGGAGCGCGTTATGGCTCTCCAGCTCCCGGATGCGGCGCGGGACTTCGCCGTGCTGGACGTCGAACCGCATCGAGGTCGGCGCGGCCCAGCCGGACTACATCCGACACAGACTGGGCCGCTGAGCACTACTGCTCAGTCGGTTTCCGGTTGATCTCGATGACAGGCAGCAGGGTGGCCTGTGGAGGATGCCGATCTGCCGGAGAGTCGGCCCGACCGGCGCGGGGACGTCGGTGAGTCGCTTCAGTAGCTGGTCGAGGGCGGCTTGTCCGTCGTCGACAACGGCGCACTCGGTGCGCTGCAGCACGCCCTTGGGCGGCAGCCAGCCCACCAGGTCGGACACCGGCGTGCTGCAGCGCTACTGCGCCCTGCCGCGCCCCACCCGGGCTCAGCGCGCCTCGATTGCCCAGAGGAGGCGGCGTCAAGCACCGTCTCAGTGGCGCCCTGCCTTGCTACCGTGAACGGGGACGGACAACCGGGAGCCAGATGACCAGCTTCCACGTCAAACCGGCGGACATGATCCTCTTCTCCGCCGGGTTCACCGATCTGCACAACACGGCCGCGCAGCTCTACCTCTGATCTTGGCCAGTGCTCCGGCGTTTACGCCGGAGGTGAAGGCCGTCCCTGGCCCGGAGGCGCGGAGCGCCGGAGTTCTCTGCGCCTGCGGGGCGAGGGTCAGGTGGTCGGGCGTTGCTGACTCTCGATGTAGTGGCGTACGACGGCGAGCGGCGCACCACCGCACGATCCGGCGAAGTAGGAGCCGGACCGGAAGCGGCCGTCCCGCAGGTAGCGGTGGACGTGGCTGTCGTACTCCTGTCGGAGCCTTCGGGAGCTGACGCCTTTGAGGCTGTTGGCCGGCTTGGAGAGCTGGACCTTGGGCGGGTGGTGCACCAGCAGGCGTACGTGATCGTGCTCGCCGTTGAACTGCTTCAACTCGGCTTCGAAGTCCGTACACACGTCCTGCATGATCTCTTCGCAGCGGGTCAGCATGGCGTCGGTGAAGGCCCTGCGCCGGTACTTGGTGACGAAAACCAAGTGGACGTGCAGGTGGTGGACGACGTGACGGCCGGTGCGCACGTCTGGGTTCGGATTCCAGCGTGGTGACATGAACCAGGATGCTACGGTGAGCATCGTGCAGCTTCGGTACGCCTTCCGCGCGTACCCGAGCGTCAGTCAGCGCGCTTGCCTGGCAAGGTCGTTCGGGTGTGTCCGGGTGGTCTTCAACGACGCGCTCCGTATCCGTGAGGACGCCCGCGCCGCCGGGCTGCCGTTCGTCACGTCGGCGGAGCTGTCCAGGCGGCTGACGGCTTCGAAGAAGACCCCCGAGCGTGCCTGGCTCGGTGAGGTGTCGTCGGTGATCCTGCAACAGTCGTTGCGGGACGTGGACACCGCATACCGGAACTTCTTCGACGGCATCAGGGGCAAGCGGCCGAAGACGGGAGCGCCCCGGTTCAAGTCCCGCAGGGACAGCCGGCAGGCGATCCGCTTCACCGCCAACGCCGGATGGAGAATCACCGGTGGCGGGAAGCTGCGTCTGCCGAAGATCGGCGACGTACGGGTGAAGTGGTCGCGCTCGCTGCCGTCGGTGCCGTCGGTGCCGTCCACGGTGACCGTGGTCAAGGACGCCGCCGGGCGGTACTTCGCCTCCTTCGTGGTCGAGACCGACCCGGCCGCCGACCTTGAACGGATGCCCGGGGCCGACGCAGTGGTCGGCATCGACCTGGGTCTGGCCCACTTCGCGGTGCTCTCGGACGGCCGGAAGATCGACAGCCCGAAGTTCCTGCGCCGCTCGGAGAAGAAGTTGAAGCGCGCACAGCGGGCGTTGAGCCGAAAGGCGAAGGGGTCGAAGAACCGGGACAAGGCCCGGGTCAGGGTCGCCCGTGCGCATGCGCGGGTGGCCGATGCGCGGCGCGAGTTCCATCACCGGTTGTCCACCGAGTTGGTCCGTGAGAGCCAAGCGGTCGCGGTGGAGGACCTGGCGGTGAAGGGACTTGCCCGCACGCGCCTGGCCAAGTCCGTGCACGACGCCGGGTGGTCGGCGTTCGTGGCCATGTTGGAGTACAAGGCCGTGCGATACGGGCGTGCCTTCCACCGGATAGGCCGTTTCGAGCCGACCTCACAGGTGTGTTCGAACTGCGGCGCCGTGAGGTTGAGGACGGGGTTCACGGCGTGCTGATCTTGAAATGAGTGAGGGCCTTCTGGCTCGGTGTGGATTGCGACATCTACCCGGCGGCCAGAAAGGCCCTCATGCCACACCGTAACGCACCGCTGACCGAGACCGGACGCCTGCGCCTGGCCCTCGACCTGCTTGACGAACGTCCGCCGTCCGCAGGAAACGTCTTCGCACGTGAAGCCCTCAGCGGGAAGCCACAGGTAGGCACCGTGCGCGCGCCCGGACCAGCTTCCGCAGCCTGGGCACCGTGCACCGTCCGTCTGGCATCTGACACCAACTCGGATCACCTCGCCGTCGTCCTGTACCGACACCACCCTGATCCCCGGATCCGACAGGAAGAGCAGCTCTTCCAGCCGGAGCAGTACCTCGCGCACAGCCCAGAACCATCAGCCCGCACGCGGTCGGCACCGTCAGTTTCCGGACGATCTCGCGAGACCACCAGCAAGACCTACAGTCACAGGGAGTAGCCACACCACAGAAGTTGGCTCTGTCGCTGATTGAGGGGTTCCTCCTTGTTGATCAAGGTGACAGGAGGATGCGGCGTCGCAGGAGGTCGAAGTTGGCCCGGCCGTACATCT
>NZ_JBHVFE010000538.1:0-5612 GCF_042801945.1 Kitasatospora sp. NPDC057542 | reverse complement strand
AGGCGGCGCAGCAGCAGCTCCACGGCCGCCGCGCCGACGGCCCGCTTCGGCGGCGCGACGGCGGTCAGCGGCGGCGCGGCGAGGGCCGCGAACACGTCGTCGTACGCGATCAGCGCCACGTCGTCCGGTACCTGGAGGCCCCGGGCCCGCAGCAGCGGCGGCAGTTGGATGGCGTCCTGGTCGTTGTGGACCAGGACGGCCCGCACGCCCCGGGCGGCGGCCTCGACGATCCGCTCGGCAACGGCCTCGGAGTCGACGCCTGGGCGGCGGATGTCGATCACCGGTTGCGGTTCCAGCCCCAGCAGCGCCGTCCCCTCGGCGTAGCCGGCCCGGACCTGGTGCGCCGTCCAGGTGTCCTCGCGGGCGACCAACAGCACCGCGCCGTGCCCGAGCGAGACCAGGTGGCGCAGGGCGAGCAGGACGCCGTGCCGGTGGTCCGAGCCGACGGAGTCCAGCAGCGCTCCCTCGCCGTCGGCGGGGGCACGGCGCTCGACGAGCACGGCGGGCACCGGGAGCCCGCCGGTCCACAGGCCGTCCTCGCCGCCGGCCGGACGCCAGTTGGGGGTCAGGAGCAGGCCGTCCACCCCGGAGTCGAGCAGCTGCCCGACCTGGGCGCGGTCGTCGGCCGACTCGTACGGGGCGATGGCGAGCACCAGGCGCGCGCCGGCGTCCGCGGCGGCCGCGCGGGCGCCGCCGACCACCTCGTCGAAGTACGAACCGACGGTGGGGACGAGCATGCCCAGGACCCGGTCGGTGCCCTCGACCGCGGCGGACTTGACGCGCGGCAGCGAGACGGCGCCGTGCGAGCGGCTCAGCAGCCCGTCGTCGGCGAGCACCGCGACGTCGCGGCGGACGGTGACGGCCGAGAGGCCCATCCGGACGGCGAGGTCCACCACACGTACCGTCCCGAGGTCGCGTACGACCTCTAGGATCTGGGACCGGCGCTCCTCGGCCGTGATGGTCATGGCTTCCCTCCTGAGTGCCCCGGCGCCGCGCGGCAACTGATCAATCCGCATCATTCAATCGAAATCCGATCGAACGAACACAGATCTGCTGAGTCGATCAGAACCACCGTACCGGTCACCCGGTCGTCCGGTCAGGTCCTCCCGCGTTCCCGGCCTGCGAACGGAACACCCCACCCGGGCCACCCGGGCCGCTCGCTCGCCGGGCGTCCGGCACCGCCGCGCAGTCGGCCGCTCCCCCGCTCACCGTGCCCGCGCGGGCGGCGCCCCGGTACTCCCCCGCAGGACGACCTGGGTCGGCAGGGCCAGCCGGACGCACCGCCGCCCGCCTTCGGACTCGAGCGCCAGGGTGACGGCGCCCGCGCCGAGCCGTTCCAGCGGCATCCGCACCGTCGAGAGCGCCGGAGCCACGTCCGCGGCGAACGGGATGTCGTCGAAACCCGCCACCGACATCCGACCGGGCACGTCGACTCCGCGCGAGCGGAGTTCGCCGAGCGCGCCGATCGCGCAGACGTCGGACAGCGCCAGCACGGCGGTGGGCCACTCGGCCTGCGGGCGGTCGAGCAGCCGCCGCACCGCCTCGCGGCCCCCGGCGCGGGTGAACTCCACGTGCTGGACGGCCCCTTCGGCCGGCTCGATGCCCGCCTCGGCGAGGGCCTCGCGCACCCCGGCGAGCCGGTCCATCGAGACCTGCAGCCGCTCCGGCCCCGTGATCACCGCGAACTCCCGGTGCCCCAGGCCCAGGAGGGCCCGGGTCAGGTCGGCCGCACCCCCGCGGTTGTCCGGCAGGACGGCGTCGTAGCCGGGGCCGTGGTCGGTGACGGTCGCGATCCGCCCGCCGTCCGCCCGGTAGTCGGCGAGCGCCGCGTCGACGGCCCGCACGGCGGCCGGGTCGGTGTGGGCGGAGCCGGCCAGGACGATGGCCCGCACGCGCTGGCCGTGCAGCATGCGGATGCCCCGCACCTGCGTCTCCGGCTCCCCGTCCGTGTTGATCACCAGCGGGAGCAGCCCGGCCTGCCCGGCAGCGTCGGAGACCCCGCGGGCGATGGCCGCGAAGTACGGGTCCGCCACGTCGTGCAACAGCACGCCGACGTTGGCCGTGGCGGCACGGGCGAGTGCCTGGGCGGGGGCGTTCGGCAGGTACCCGAGGGCGTCGGCACTGGCCCGGACCTTCGCGGCCAGCTCCTCGCCGACCGTCCGGGCCGAGCCGTTGAGCGCGCGGGAGGCCGTCGCGAGCGAGACTCCGGCGTGACGGGCGACCTCACTGAGGGTGACACCCATCTGCCGTTCCCCACTTCCGTTTGGCACCTGCGTTGACGCGCACAGCATATCTCCATAACCTCTCGGAAAGCGCTTTCCCACTGACCGCACGGGACCACACAGGACCGCGGAGGACCACGCATGACTCAGAGAGTGATCGGCGTCGTGATGAACGGCGTCACCGGCCGGATGGGCTACCGCCAGCACCTGGTGCGCTCGATCCTGGCCATCCGCGAGCAGGGCGGGCTCGCCCTGGAGGGCGACGACACGCTGTGGCCCGAGCCGATCCTGGTCGGCCGCAGCGCGCAGAAGCTCAAGGAGCTGGCGGACCGCCACGGCCTGACGCACTGGACGACCTCGCTGGACGAGGCACTGGCCCACCCGCTCGCCGAGATCTACTTCGACGCCCAGGTCACCCAGGCCCGCGAGCAGGCCCTGCGCACCGCCATCGCGGCCGGCAAGCACGTCTACACCGAGAAGCCGACTGCCGAGTCCCTCGACGCCGCCCTGGAGCTGGCACGACTGGCCCGGGAGGCCGGGGTGTGCAACGGCGCGGTGCAGGACAAGCTGTTCCTGCCCGGCCTGCTCAAGCTCAAGCGGCTGGTGGACGGCGGCTTCTTCGGCCGCATCCTGTCGGTGCGCGGCGAGTTCGGCTACTGGGTGTTCGAGGGCGACTGGCAGGACGCGCAGCGCCCCTCCTGGAACTACCGCGCCCAGGACGGCGGCGGCATGATCCTGGACATGTTCCCGCACTGGCGCTACGTGCTGGACCAGATCATCGCGCCCGTCCGCTCGGTGTACGCGCACACCGCCACCCACATTCCCGAGCGGGTCGACGAACAGGGCCGCGCCTACCCGGCGACGGCGGACGACGCCGCCTACGGCATCTTCGAGCTGGAGGGCGGGATCACCGCCCAGATCAACTCCTCCTGGGCCGTCCGGGTCGACCGCGACGAGCTGGTGGAGTTCCAGGTCGACGGCACCGAGGGCAGCGCGGTCGCCGGGCTGCGCAACTGCCGGATCCAGCACCGGGCCACCACCCCGAAGCCGGTGTGGAACCCGGACCTGCCGGCCACCGAGCGCTTCCGCGAGCAGTGGCAGCAGGTCCCGGACAACGGCGAGTTCGACAACGGCTTCAAGGCGCAGTGGGAGCTCTTCCTGCGGCACGTCGTCACCGGCTCCCCGTACACCTGGGATCTGCTGGAGGGCGCCAAGGGCGTCCAGCTGGCCGAACTCGGCCTGCGCTCCGCCCGCGAGGGCCGCCGCCTGGACGTCCCCGGACTGGAGAACCGATGACCGAGCTGAACCTTCCCGGCCTCGGCCGCTACCGGCTGAGCACCCCCGAGCCGCTGGAGATCCCGGCCCACCCGCCGAAGAACCGCACGGCCTTCGCCGCCGCGCACGTCGTCGCCGACCCGCTCGGCGGCAACGCCCCCGGCGCACCGGCGGCCGTCGACTGGGACGCCACCCTCGCCTTCCGCCGCCACCTGTGGTCCCTCGGCCTCGGCATCGCCGACGCCATGGACACCGCCCAGCGCGGCATGGGCCTGGACTGGCCCGCCACCCGGGAACTGATCGTCCGCTCCGGCGCGGAGGCCCGCGCCTTCAGGGAGGCAGCGCGAAGCGCTTCGGACGAGGGTGGTGGCGGGCGCCGGGAGGGAGGCCGCCTCGCCTGCGGCGTCGGCACGGACCAGCTCACCGGCCCGGCCGCGGGCCTCGCCGGGATCACGGCCGCCTACGAGGAGCAGCTCGCGGTGGTCGAGGAGGCCGGCGCGCAGCCCGTCCTGATGGCCAGCCGCGCGCTGGCCGCGCAGGCCCGCGGGCCGGAGGACTACCTCCAGGTCTACGGCCGGCTGATCGCCCAGGCCGGTCGGCCGGTGATCCTGCACTGGCTCGGCGAGATGTTCGACCCGGCGCTGGCCGGCTACTGGGGCGCCACCGACCTGGACGCGGCCACCGAGACGGTGCTCGCGCTGATCCGCGAGCACCACGCCGGCATCGACGGCATCAAGGTCTCCCTGCTCGACGCCGACCGGGAGATCGCCCTGCGCCGCGCCCTGCCCGAGGGCGTCCGGCTCTACACCGGCGACGACTTCAACTACCCGCAGCTCATCCGCGGCGACGAACTCGGCCACAGCCACGCACTGCTGGGCATCTTCGACCCGATCGCCACCCGCGCCGCGGCCGCGCTGCACGCCCTGGACGCCGGGGACCTCGACCGGTACGACGCCCTGCTCGCCCCCACCCTCCCGCTGGCCCGCCACCTGTTCGCGGCGCCGACCTACCACTACAAGACGGGCGTCGTCTTCCTCGCCTGGCTGGCCGGCCACCAGAGCCACTTCACCATGGTCGGCGGGGCGCAGAGCGGCCGTTCCGTCGTCCACCTGGTGGAGCTGTTCCGCCTGGCGGACGCCGCCGGGGTCCTGCCCGACCCGGAGCTGGCGGCGCACCGGATGCGGCAGTTCCTCACAGTGGCGGGGGTGGAGGCGTGAACCGGCTCTCGCTGAACCAGATCACCACCAAGGGCTGGAGCCTGCCGGAGGCGGTGCGCGGCTGTGTGGAGGCCGGAGTCCCGGCGATCGGGCTCTGGCGCGACAAGGTCGAGGAGGTCGGTGTCGCGCGCGCGGCCGAGCTGGTCCGCGAGGCGGGACTGGCCGTCAGCAGCCTGTGCCGGGGCGGCTTCCTCACCGCCGAGGGGCCGGAGGCCCACCGGGCGGCGCTCGCCGACAACCTCCGTGCCCTGGAGGAGGCGGCCGAACTCGGCACCGACACCCTGGTGATGGTCGTCGGCGGGGTCCCCGCGGGCAGCCGCGACCTGGCCGGGGCGCGGGAACGGGTCACCGACCGGCTGGCCGAACTCGCTCCGTACGCCGGTGACCTGGGTGTGCGGCTGGCGATCGAGCCGTTGCACCCGATGTTCTGCGCCGACCGTGCCGTGGTCTCCACCCTCGGCCAGGCCCTCGACCTGGCCGAGCGCCACCCCGTCGAGCAGGTCGGCGTCGTCGTCGACAGCTACCACGTGTGGTGGGACCCGGACCTCGCCGCGCAGGTCGCCCGTGCGGGCGCCCGGATCGCCTCGTACCAGGTCTGCGACTGGACGCTGCCGCTGCCCGCCGACGTCCTGCTCGGCCGGGGCCACGTGGGAGACGGCCACATCGACTTCGGCGCACTGACGGACATGGTCACGGCCGCCGGCTACACCGGCTGGATCGAGACCGAGATCTTCAACCAGGAGATCTGGGACACCCCCGGGGAACAGACCCTCGCGACGGTGGTCGAGCGCTACCGTGCCCACGTGGTGAGCGCATGAGAGTCGTCCTCGCTCCGGACTCCTTCAAGGGGACGGTCACGGCGACGGACGCCGCCCGGGCGCTGGCCGACGGCTGGCGC
>NZ_JBHVFE010000537.1:0-5627 GCF_042801945.1 Kitasatospora sp. NPDC057542 | reverse complement strand
TCCCCACGGATGGCCGGCCTCGGTGTCGGGCGCCGACGTCTTTCACCGGCCGCCCACACCTGCGAGTCTCGCACGCCGGTTCGGACGCCGACAGGCCCGGGCGACGCCCGGTTTCGGGCGCCTTGCCGGAGTACGCACACATCTTCGAAAGAAGGCGCCGCCCCACCGGCACGAGGCCCGGTATGGTCTGGGGTAACCGCGGACGCGGGGTATCGGAGTCCCCCTGCGCGAGGAGCCCCCAACGTGCTGATCACCCATGACACCGAGTGCGCGCTGAGCATCCTCGTGGAGCTGCTCAACACCGCGCCCGAGGTGTGTGGCGCCGAGCGACTGCCGGACGTCGCCGCGCTGGACGCCTTCGTGGTCCGCCAGGAGATCAGCGAGATCGACTCGCTGACCGAGCACGACCTGCGGCGGGTGCACGAGCTGCGCACCCGGCTGCGTGAGGTGTTCGCGACGGAGTCCACCGCGGAGGCCGCCGAGCTGGTCAACTCGATCGTCGCGGCAGCCGGGACGACGCCCCGGCTGACCAACCACGACGACCACGACTGGCACATCCACTACTTCGCGCCGCACGCCGCGCTCGGCGACCACCTGGCGGCCGAGCTGGGCATGGCGCTGGCCTTCATCCTCATGGCGGGCGAGCGGGAGCGGCTGCGCCGCTGCGAGGCCCCGGACTGCGCGCGGGTCTTCGTGGACCTCTCCCGGAACCGCTCGCGGCGCTACTGCGACAGCCGCACCTGCGGCAACCGGCTGCACGTCGCCGCCTACCGGGCACGGCAGCGGTCGGCGGAGGCCGTCCCCTCCGCCTGACCCGCCGCCGCCCTAGATCCCGCGCTTGCGGAGGATCTCCTCGATGTCGGCGAAGTCGCCGAGGCCGTCCTCCCGCTTGCCCGCGGCCGGCTTCTTCGGGGCCTTGGGCGTCGCCGCCACCGCCGGGCGCTCGGGCGCCGGGCCGGCCGCGGCCGGGCGCTCCGGGGCACCCTCCACCACCGCACTGCCGCGGCGGCCCACCCAGCGGGTGGTGACCAGCAGGACCGCGGAGACGCCGAGCAGCGCGATGCCGGTCCACACCCGGGGGTCGAGGACCAGCTTGCCCGCCCAGTCGGCGAACTCCCGGCCGATCGTGCTCGCCAGCGGGAACAGGCCGGTCAGGTAGAGCCCGGCGGGCAGCAGGGCCACCGCGAACCACCGGGTCGCCGACAGGAAGCGCCGCCGGTAGGCCCGCAGCCCCGCGAAGGCCACCCCGCCCGCCGTGAGGATGAAGCTGATCGCCGCGCTCAGCACGGGACCACTCCTTCGTGTCCGGTCGTCCTGGTCATCGGTGCCTTCCTCTCGGTCCGCCCTCGGGCGCACCTCCGCCCGGAGCGGGCGCCCACTAGTGGAACACTGGGGGAATGATCGATGGTTCCCTCCCCCGCCTCGAGTTCTGGTGCGACCTCCAGTGCCCGGACTGCCACACCGCGCTGGACGACGTACGGGCGCTGCGCGCGCAGTACGGCGACGCGCTGACCGTGGAGCTGCGGCACTTCCCGCTGGAGAAGCACAAGCATGCCTACGCCGCCGCGGAGGCAGCCGAGGAGGCGTTCGCGCAGGGGCAGGGCTGGCCGTTCGTGGAGGCATTGCTGGCCCGCACCGCGGAGCTGGACGCGCGCGGACAGCAAGTGCTGCTGGAGGTGGCCCGGGAGGTCGGGGCCGACGTCGACGAGGTGGACACCGCGCTGGTCGACGGCCGGCACATGCTGACCGTCGACGCCGACCAGGCCGAGGGCAAGGCGATCGGGGTCACGGGCACGCCGACGTACGTGATCGGCGGGAAGCGCCTCGACGGCGGCCGGAGCCAGGACGGGCTGCGTGCGCAGATCGTGGCCGTCATCGAGGCGGCGAAGACGTCCTGACGGCATGTCGGATCACAGCCGCTTGCCGTAGAGACGCTCGGTGACCTCGTAGCCCAGCGAGCCGTAGAGCCGGGCGGCCACCTCGTTGCGGGTGAAGACGTTGAGGCCCAGGTTGCGCACCCCGGCGGCCAGGCACTCGCGTTCGGCGAGCAGCATCAGAGTGCGTCCGTGTCCCCGGCCCCGGTGGGCCGGGGACACCTCGACGCTCATCACCCAGGCGAGCGGTTCGCCGTCCGGCAGGTCGCGCAGACGCAGCTGCATCCAGAGCGAGCCGTACGGGCCTTCCCCGCCGTCGGCGCTGTACAGCCTGCGCAGGACGACGCCGGGGGTCTCGACGCCCTGCGGGATCGGGCTCGGCCGGTCGTCGCCGCCGATCCTGGCCCCGGCCTGCTCCTCGGTGAGGCCGGACTCGATGAGCGAGTGGCGGAAGTGCTCCGTGGACCGGGCGAGCCAGTCGTCGAGGTCGGCCGGGTCGAAGGGGCGCGCGCTCACCCCGGCGGGCAGGTCGGGGGCGGCGACCAGCCGCTTGGACATGACCTGGGCCCGCTCGGTGTAGCCGAGAGTGGTGGCGAGTCCGCGGGCCGTCGTGGCCGCCCCGGGGACGCTGATGTCGACCCGGGAGCAGCCCCAGGTCCGCAGCACCTCCTCGGCGGCCAGCCCGCCGAACGTGCCACGACCCCGTCCGCGCCCCTCGGTGATCTCCAACTCGGATATGCGGCCCCAGAGTTGGCCACCCTGCGGATCGGCGGTGGTGCGCAGCGCGCCGACCGGGTGGCCGTTCGAGAGGATCAGCCAGCGTCTGGTGCGGCCGCCGGCCGCGGTGGGTGTCTCCGGGCCCTCGGGGCGCAGCGTGGTGGTCATGTGGTGGTCCCTTCCCCTTGCGCGGGAGGTTATCCACCGTGTGCTCTCCCCCGGTCGGGGATCACGGGTCGAGGTCGTCGCCGCTGCGCTCGGTGAAGACGGCCATCGCCTTGGCGGTGACGGGGCCGATGCCGGGCAGTTCGCGGTCGTCGACGCGGGTGACGGCCTGGACGTCGCGGGTGGTGGAGGTCAGGAAGACCTCCTCGGCGTCCCGGAGTGCGCCGAGCGGGAGGTCGGTCTCCTCGGCGCCGCACCAGTCGATGACGAGCTGCCGGGTGATGCCGGCCAGGCAGCCGGAGGCCAGGGTGGGGGTGAGGAGGCGGCCGTCGACGACCACGAAGACGTTGGAGCCGGTGCCCTCGCAGAGCAGTCCGGCGGTGTTGGCGAGCAGGGCCTCGGAAGCGCCGGCGCGGTGGGCGGCGGCCAGGGCGACGACGTTCTCGGCGTACGAGGTGGTCTTGAGGCCGGCGACGGCGCTGTACTCGTTGCGGCGCCAGGGGACGACCACGACGGCGGTCTCGTCGGGGCGGTGGCCGATCGCGCTGAGGGCGACGACCAGGGTGGGGACGGTGCTGCCGCGCTCGGAGCTGAGCGGACCGTTGCCGCCGGTGTAGGTGATGCGCAGCCGGCCGAGCGGTGCCGGGTTGGCGGCGAGGACCTGGGCACAGGCCTCGCGGACCAGGTCGTGGTCGGGGTCGGCCAGGCCGAGACCGCGGGCGGAACGGGTGAGGCGGTCGAGGTGGCGGGTGACCGCGAAGGCCCGGCCCTCGACCGTCTTCAGGGTCTCGAAGACGCCGTCGCCGGTGGTGAGGCCGTGGTCGAGGACCGAGACGGCCGCGTCGGCGGAGTCGACGAGGGCGCCGTTGACCCAGCTCGTGGGGCGGTTGTGCATCGGATGCTGCTCCTAGGCGGTAGGGGCTCAGGCCCTGGTCGGGTCGGATCCGCTGCCGGATTCGCCACCGGGCTCGCTGCCCGACGCTATCGCGACCAGTCGGGCGGCCTTCAGTTCGGTTTCGGCCCATTCGCGCTCGGGGTCGGAGCCCCAGGTGATGCCGGCGCCGGTGCCGAAGCGCAGGACGGGTGCGTCCGGGTCCGTCCGGTCGATCCAGAAGGTGCGGATGCCGACGGCGAGTTCGGCCTCGCCGCGGTCGGCGTCGACCCAGCCGACGGCGCCGCAGTACGGGCCGCGCGGGGCGGTCTCCAGCGCTTCGATGATCCGCAGGGCGCTGGACTTGGGGGCGCCGGTGACGGAGCCGGGCGGGAAGGTGGCGGCGAGGAGCTCGGGCCAGCCGGCGCCCTCGCGCAGGGTGCCCTCGACGGTGGAGACCAGGTGGACCAGGCCGGGGTGCTTCTCGACGGCGCAGAGGTCGGGGACGGTGACGCTGCCGGTCTCGCAGACCCGGCCGAGGTCGTTGCGGACCAGGTCGACGATCATCACGTTCTCGGCGTGGTCCTTGTCGAGGAGGTCGTCCTCGGTGCGGCCGGTGCCCTTGATCGGCCCGGAGGACACGGTGCGGCCGGTGCGGCGCAGGTAGAGCTCGGGCGAGGCGGTGGCGATCTCGACGCCGTGCCCGGGCAGGCGGATGGTGCCGGCGTAGGGGGCGGGGTTGCCGTGGGCGAGGAGGCCGGTGAGGGCGTCGACGTCGCTGCGGTCCGGTTCGGGCAGCGGTGCGGACAGCACCCGGCAGAGGTTGGCCTGGTAGACCTCGCCGGCGGCTATGTGCTCGCGGATGCGGCGGACGCCCGCGGTGTAGGCGGCGCGGTCGAGGGAGCTGTGCCAGCTGCCGGCCTCCGGTCCGCGCCAGCCGGCGCCGGAGGGCGGGGCGGGGGCGGGGCGGACTTCGTCGAAGCGGGCGCAGGTGAGGCGGCCCTCGAAGTCGTAGGCGACGGCCCAGTGGCCGGCGGAGTCGAGGGCCGCCGGGTCCGAGGTGACGTCACGCAGTCCGGTGGCCAGGCGGCCGCCGAAGCGAGCGAGCGGGGTACGGGGGTCGGGGTGGCCGGACACGGTTCTCCTGCGCGGTGGTGCTGGGGGCGGTGCCTGAAGTGTAGGTCGGGGGGCGTGGGCCGGGTCGGGCCCGCGCCCCCGCGCACGAGCAGCCGTGTGCGTCGCGCGGGTGTGCGTCGGGTGACCTGCGGATGATCGTCCGGGAGTGCCGCAGGTGGTGGCCGGTGACCGGCCGGGAGGGCTGACGGGACGGCACTCACCGGTCATCCCCTCGGCATGCTGCGGGAACGGATTTTTAGCTGGCCCGGGAATCCGCTAGAGTTCAACACGTCGCCGGGGAGCGCAGCCGAGGAAAGTCGGTGAAGATCCCGGGAGACAGGCGGACGTGGCTCAGTTGGTAGAGCATCACCTTGCCAAGGTGAGGGTCGCGAGTTCGAATCTCGTCGTCCGCTCGATGGAGAACAGTGTAAGATCGTTCTTCATGTGTTGCCTGGTGGAGTGGCCGAGAGGCGAGGCAACGGCCTGCAAAGCCGTGTACACGGGTTCAAATCCCGTCTCCACCTCCAAGAGGTCCCCCCGGTTCCACCGGGGGCCTCCCCGCGCGATTAGCTCAGCGGGAGAGCACTACCTTGACACGGTAGGGGTCACTGGTTCAATCCCAGTATCGCGCACGTCGGATCCCCCGGGATCCGCTGCAGGACCGCCACACCAGGCGCGATTAGCTCAGCGGGAGAGCACTACCTTGACACGGTAGGGGTCACTGGTTCAATCCCAGTATCGCGCACAGTAACGGGCCCTCCGGGGCCTGCTGCAACACCACCGCACCAGGCGCGATTAGCTCAGCGGGAGAGCACTACCTTGACACGGTAGGGGTCACTGGTTCAATCCCAGTATCGCGCACGTCGGATCCCCCGGGATCCGCT